>PBPX01000032.1 GCA_002724835.1 Actinomycetota bacterium
AAAGAAAATAATTCCCTTCCCGATTCGAAAACTCTTGAGTGTTTTACGTCTCCTATGTAGACAACAGGAGTATCTTTATCTAATTTGTTAAATTTATCTAGCGTTGTAGCATCTAAAATTGCTTGAGTTGGGTGTGAAGAAGTTCCAAAACCACCACTTATAACGGAGATATCTTCAAATTTTCTATATTCCTCAATATTATCTTCTTTAGTTCTAATAACTAAAGATTCAATACCCATACTTTTATAAGTTTCAATTTCATGTTTAAGGTTTTCACCTTTCATTTTTGCTGAGGTTATATCAGATGATTCAAATGTTTTTATTCCTAATCTATAAGCAGCTACAGAGAACGAAAGCCTAGTTCGCGTTGATGGTTCATCAAATTTCAATAAACTAATAGAAGAAATTGCATCTGTTTTTTCTGGATTTAATTTTCCTGTAATATCAATTAATTTTTCAATATCTTTTTTTTCTATATCTTTAAAATCTAAAAGATGTTTACTCAATTAACTAACCTCAATTCTGTCTTCCTTATCTATTTCTTCTAAAAATACTGAGACGTATTCGCTTTCATTAGTCGGGATATTTTTCCCTACAAATTTTGGTGTTATTGGCAATTCTCTGTGACCTCTATCAATAAGGCATGCTAAAGTTATTGATTTTGGTCTTCCGGAATACATTACGGCCTCTATAGATGCTCTTAGTGTTCTTCCAGTGTATATAACGTCATCGATGAGGACTATGTTTCTATCTTCTGGAGATATGTTGAGATTACTTTTTTCTAGCTCTTCTTCTAGATCATCTCTGAAAGGCCTGTAATTTACAGTATCAATATCGTGGTCAAAACCATTTTCAATTAAATGTTTCGATATTCGTTTGGTTAATAGGTCTCCTCTTCTTGGAATACCAATTAATAAAGGGTTGGATAAATCTGATTCTGAGATTTCTTTACTTAGACGGTAGAGTGTTTTCTCTATCTCCACATTTTTCCTTTCGATACTCACAGGTATCAATTAAAGCTCTAATAATGATAGCAAAAAAAACTTTATTTAATAATTAATTACCTATTTTCTCTAAAGAAGGGCCTTCCAATATTTCCCGGTGCTCCAGTTTTACCTTCTTTGTAAATAGTTAAAATTACTAGAACAAGAATCGTAATTAAATAAGGTGCAATTTTTACTAGATATGGGCTTAAATCAAATCCATAAGTTTGTAAACGAGGCACAAGCGCTTCAAGAAATCCAAATAGAACAGCACCAATTGCTGTTCTGTATGGTTTCCAGCCACCAAAAATAACTAATGCAAGACAGATCCATCCTCTTCCGGAGGTCATATTATCTGTCCAATAAGGAACATAACTTAAAGTTAGGTAAACACCTGACAAGCCGGCAAAGGCTCCTCCTACACAAGTTGCAATAAATTGTGTTTTATTGATTTTTAATCCCATTGAATCAGCTGCTCTTGAGTCTTCACCAACAGCCTCGAGCCTTCTTCCAAACATAGTTTTCTTAAGTACAAAGCTTGTTGTAATCATGAGCAAAATTGCTAAGTAGAATATAAAGTTTTGATTCAATAAAACTTCAAGTATATTGCTTGGCTCAGTTATATCACTGATGCTTTCAATTTTCACCATTAATTTTTTCCCAACATATTTCTTCCCTAAGAGAGAAGATAGAGCCAATCCTAAGATTGTTAATATTAGTCCCGATACTGTTTGGTCCTGTTTTAATATGACAGTTACAAAAGCGTGTATTGAAGAAAAAATAGAAGCTGATAAAACTCCAACAATTATTGAAAGGAATAAATTTTCCGTATTGATTGCCGTCATAAAACCAGTTACTGCACCAATAGAGATCATTCCCTCAACACCTAGATTTAAGATACCTGATTTCTCGGTTATTAATTCTCCAAGTGCAGCAATAAATAATAACGTTGCAGCTTGCAAGGTAGCATTTAATAATCCCATTAATTGAACATCAGCCATCTTGGACTCCTTTTATTTCATAAGTAAAAAAGAACTGAGCTATAAGAGCTCCAATTAATGTTGATGCTTGAATAATTTCAGCAATATAAGAACTTACTCCAATTGTTTGTATAACAGCGCCACCAATTGTCAATGCTCCAAATAAACATCCAACTAGAAATATTCCGACAGGTCTCATGCCTGTAATTGCCGCAACAATTATTGCTGTATATCCAAAACCTTGTGAAATTCCAGTNGANACTCTATGTGTTTGACTAAGTAATTCAATGGCTCCTGCTAATCCAGCAAAACCACCACCAATTAACATCGCATAGAATGCTTTTTGTTTAGCATTGATACCTGCGTAAACAGCAGTCATTGCTGACCCTCCAGCTATTCTCATTTCATATCCGAATACAGATTTTTCTTTCAAATAATAAGCTCCAATTACAAAGAGAATGCATATAAGAAAACCACTACTCAGTTTTCCAAATATTGNTGGTAAATAAACTTCTTCACCAACATAAGCTGCAGCTGGAAAATTNAATGATTTTGGATCTTTCCATGGTCCGTTTACTAAATAAATAGTTAAGCCAATAATTATATAGTTAGTAAGAAGTGTTGTAATAATTTCATTTACCCCAAAAACAACTTTTGTAATTGCTGGAAATAAAATACAAACTGCACCACCAATGAAGCCTGAAGCTAAAAGAACTACAATAAACAAGCTTGAATTAGAGATATTTATATTTATGTAAATTAAGTTAACAGCAATTGCTCCCAAAAATATTTGACCCTCTGCTCCTATGTTCCATAATTTTACGGAGTTCATAATTGAAATTCCTAANCCAGCAAGTATTAAAGGTATAGCTTTATTTAATGAAGAACTAAGNCTGTTAATACTACCAACGGAAAGCTTNAGCATTAGTGAAAATACATTTGCTGGATTTTGGTCTTGTATCAATAAAATTAATGATCCAATAAAAAAAGCTATAAACAATCCAATTAAGAATGAGTAAAACGTTGCTAAATCATTAACAACAGTTTTTTTAGAGAGAATATACTTATTCAATTACACCAGCCATTGCTAAGCCAACATTGTTAGTATTAGCTTCACTTATTTCAAATTCTTTAATAATTTTTCCTTCATATAAAACAATTATTCGATCACTTAATTTAAATAATTCATCTAGATCTTCCGAAATTAACATTATTGCAGAGCCTTTATTCCTTTGGTCAACAATTAATTCGTGTAAAGTTTCTACAGCGCTTACATCTAAACCTCGAGTTGGTTGTGCAGCAACAATTACTTCGGGATTAGATATTAGCTCCCTACCCATAAGTAATTTCTGCATATTTCCACCTGACAATGTAGATATTTCTGCTTTTGGCTCGCCGGTCTTTATTGAAAATTCCTTAACTAGTAAATTTAAATAATTTACCATTTTGTTTTTAGAGAGATGAGGTCCATAACTGGCACTAAAGTATTCTCTAACTACAGAGTTATCTAATATAGAAACACCTGGAGCAAGACCAACCCCAAGTCTATTTTCAGGAATGTAAGATAAGTTAAGTTTCTTCCTTGCTCTTACACCTTTTNCTGTAACATCTTGACCTTTTATTGTTACTTTCCCATCAAAGTTTGATTGAATCCCTGAAACAATATTTGCTAATTCAACTTGGCCATTTCCTGATACTCCGGCAACACCCAAAATTTCACCAGCTTTGATTGATAAATTAATATCATTTAAATTATTAAAACCTCCTGCATCNNTTTCNAAACTAATGTTTTCAACTTNTAACTTAATCTCACCTTTTTCATTATTTTTTTCAACAACAGCAGTATCGATTTCACCCATCATTAAAGTAATTAAGTCCTTGTCATTAACAGATGCTGTCTCTAAATCTTCAGCAACCATTTGACCATTTTTCATAACAAAGATAGTTTCTGTAAACTCTTTAATTTCTTTTAACTTATGAGTAATAAAAACTATTGTTTTTTCATCTTCATTTGAAAGCGTCTCAAGTGAGTTTTTTAATTGATTTGTTTCTTGTGGTGTTAATACAGCAGTAGGTTCATCAAGCAACATGATGTTATTGTTATTAAATATTAATTTGATAATCTCTATTTTTTGTTTTTCTCCTACAGATAATTCTGAAATTAAAGTGTTTTGATTTACTGTTAACGAAAAAATCTCAGAATATTTTTTAAAAGCATCTTCAAAATCATCAATATAGATGTTTGCTTTTGATAGTGTTAAGTTGTCCCTAATGCTAAAGTTTTCAATTAATCTAAATTCTTGATGAACCATTCCTATACCAAGTCTTGCGGCAGATTCCGGGTTAAGTTTTTTCTGCTTCTTGCCATCAAAAATTATTGAACCTTTTTCAGGTTGGTATATTCCAGATAAGATATTCATTAAAGAGGATTTGCCAGCTCCGTTTTCTCCAAGCAGTCCGTGAATTTTTCCTTTATAAAGATGGAAATTAACATCATCTAAAGCTTGGATTTTTCCAAATGATTTAGAAATATTTTNTGCTTCAAGAATTTTTTGGTTCATTTATTGATGTTAGTTAAAAACACTCCAGCATAAAAGCTGGAGTGTTTTNAATATAATTGTTATGGACTTACTGTACCAATAACGTTATCAATGAATTCTTCCTCTACTATTGGAGGATCAAAATCACCATTAATTATTTCATCTGATCTTTGTGAAATTAAATCAGATATATCAGAAGGTACATCAGAAGATAATTCATACAAAGAAACTAATCCTGTATCCATTCCTCCCCAGTAAGCTCCACCTGAAAATTCTCCATCTATTATTGAATTTACAACATCAACGTAATATGGTCCCCACGCCCAAACAGGAGCAGTAACGAAAGCACCTGGGGCTGCATCTTTACCATACGCTGTATTGTATGAGATCCATTTAGCACCATTGCTTTCTGCAACAACTCCAGTAGAAGGTGAGTCTTGATGTTGAGCTAAAACATCAACACCTGTTTCAATTAAAGCATTCGCTGCTTGTGTTTCTTCTTCTGGACCAAACCAAGTAAATGTCCAAACAACCTCAACAGTTGCGTTAGGATTTACTTCTTTAACACCTGTTGCAAAAGCATTAATTCCTCTTATTACTTCAGGTATTGGAAAAGCAGCTACATAACCAATTTTGTTAGATTCTGTAATCGCTCCAGCTGCCAAGCCTGATAAATACCTAGGTTGATACATTTTTCCAAAATAATTCCCAAAGTTAGAATCATTACTTAAATATCCTGAGCAATGTAAAAATATAACGTCCGGATATTCCTCTGCCATTTCTGCCATTGCGTCTATATAGCCAAATGTAGTTCCAAAAATTATATTGTATCCTTGTTCAATATAAGCTTCTGCAACTGTTCTGAATTCTGTAGCATCTTCTGGAATAAGCTCTGTATAAGCTGTTTCAATTCCGGTTTCATCTACAAGAAATTGTCGACCTACATCATGTGCTTGTGACCATCCACCATCGTCTGCTGGACCTACATACACAAATGCAGCTTTGTAATCATCTACGGATGCGGCTCCACCGCATGCCATAGTAAGAATACTGATAATAATTAGGCCTGCTGCCCAACTTCTACGCATCCTTACCTCCTTTTCATATTTTTTAGTATAGATGAACCCTTAGATACCTAAATCTTTTGAAACTATTTTTCTTTTATTATTCTGCCCTTCCATTTTTTATTTTTTGATAGAATTAGCACTTACGAAAATGGAAAAATTACATTACACATGGGAAGAGCAACTTGAGGATACAAGTACTGTTTGTAAGTTGATTGAAGACGATAAATTTATTCCTGATGTTATTGTTGGAATAAGTAGAGGTGGTCTTATACCTGGAGTAATGATATCTCATAAATTAAAAATACCATTTAAACCTGTACATGCGTCTACTAGAGATTTTCCACATTGGGAAAACTATTTACCAAAACCTAAAGATTCAAAAGTATTAATCGTTGATGATATATGTGATAGTGGTGAAACTTTTGAAAAGCTATCAACCTATATAAAAGAAAATATAAATCACGAATGTGATGTTAGGTTTGTTTCTCTATGGTGGAATAACGAATGTGAATTTAAGCCACATTACTTCATAAAAGAGATAGCAAAGGACTCTAAAGAAGTATGGATAGATTTTCCACATGAGTCTTGGTGGGAAG
>PBPX01000033.1 GCA_002724835.1 Actinomycetota bacterium
AATAAGCATAGTCAACCAAGAAGGTATTTATGAAGGATATATTGTTGTTGGTTCGCTTGGGTCTTTTATTGAAAATTTAAGTTCTGAAAATATTTTAAGCAATTTATCTGGTCAATCAATCAATATAAATCTCTCTTCAGATGAGTCATCTAGTGAAATTGAATTTATTAAGCCTTCATTAATTGAAAGATTTTATATTTCGATTTCTAATCCTATTTTTACTTACTTATTTTTTGTTCTTGGTTTTGCATTAATTGGTTTAGAGCTCTTTGCAATAGGGCCAGGCCTAATGGCATTTATAGGTGGGTCTTTAGTAATTTTCTCTACCATGCCTTTTCAAGAGTTTGGAATAAATTATTTTGGAGTCATATTATTTATAATTTCATTTTTAGTTTATCTCAAGATTTTGTCCAGAGGTTACTTTTCATTATTAGGAATAGGAGCTTTTATATTGTTATATTTATCCTCAATTCTTATGTTTAGAGATTATGAAATAGAAGTAAATCAATTTCTTTTGGGGGCAGTTTCCCTTGGACTAGCATTCTTCTACTTCATCGCAATACCAACAGTTATTAGATCAAGGTTAACTACTGATACAAGTGCAATGACTTCTTTTGAAGGTAGTAAAGGTAAAATTATTGAAATCTTAGATAATGATGCAGTTTTGGTTGAGGTAAACAAGCTCAAGATAAGGGTAGATACTAAGCAAGATACCAAGTACAAGGTAAATGAAGAATATATTATTAAAGAAGAAGAAGGCAACTTAATAATTTAATAAATAAGCAAAATATAAGAAAAACTTCGCGAAAAAAACCTTTTGCCATATGTTATTTTTTCAATATCGTTCCTATATGTTAGAAATAAAAGTTTCCTCTTGGCAGTATGATGCCATGTGTAGACAACACAGTAGCAACCTATTCTTTCCTCCTGCTACATTTGAAAAAAAAGAAGATAGAGAAAAAAGAGAAGCAAAAGCAAAAGCTGTATGTAATGGATGTCCTGTCAGAATTGAGTGCTTAGATGAAGCAAAAGAAATTGCAGAACCTTTTGGCATTTGGGGAGGATTGAACGAGGTTGAGAGAAAGAGGAATCTAGTCTTTTCAGACTAATTTTTTTCGGTCTCCCGAATCATTCATCTTAGAAGTAATTAATTTCTTATCTAATAATTCCAACATCGGTATTGCATATTTTCTTGATAATTTAGTTTGATCTTTAAATTCGGCAACACTAAATTCGATAGGCAGTTTCTCAATGTGTTTAATTAGAATATTTAAGTGCAAATCTGCAATTATAATATTTTTTGATATTCTGTAAATTTTTTCATTTAAAAACAAAGATTTGATTGATTCTTTGTCATACTGATTTATCTCTAATTTATTGACCTCTAATGTTTCACCTAGTTTTGTTTTAATATCTTCAAATGTTTCATTATCGACTGCTTCATTGTTTAAATTTATCATTATTTGATCTTCAAAAATATTCACATTCTTAAAATTTTTGACAACTTTATCTAAAAATTCTTGATCTATAAAATACTTTCTATTCATAAATTTAATAAAACCAACTTTATTTATTTCCTTGTAGCTTTGATTCATGTCTGTTTCAATCTTTTTTAAAGTATCTTCATTTATAAGCCAATCGTCAATGTTTACAGTTTTAATACTGTCCTGAACAAACTCTTTTTTAAGAACAGTGAATAAATCAAATAGAGAATTGATTTTAATTTTCTTTATTGATTGATTAATAATATGCTTTTTTAGAAATTTATTATCTATAAAAAATAGAAATTCTCCTCCAAAAAATTTATTATTTTCAATATTTTGTACGACAAACTTTTCATTATTGACAATTGGAATTTTTTTGTTGAGTTCAATTAATCCATAAGTATTTGTTTTCAAATTTATATTCCAAATATTTTTTATCAAAACGCTTGTTGTTCCAATGAAGATTCTTCTGGTACCTTTGTTAAAATTTTTATCGGTTACTTTATTTCTAAATTTAACAAATAATAAATTAGTAAAAGCAATTTTTTCATTTGTTAATAAATCTCCTTTTTTTGGAAATATTTTATTATTTTTTTTGAGTGAAATAGCAACTCTTTTTGAATTTAAACCATCCTTATACTTTTCATTTAGACTTTGTAATTCTTTTATTTCTAAATTATTACCTTCAGCTGGAAAATATATATTATCTATTTTAAAATCTGAGTTTGCTGTTCCAGTAACTACTCGCCCTACTCCATCAATAATAAAACTTCTATCTACCCACATAGAGGCATAATTTTTTTTAAAATCACATTTGTTAATAAATTCAACAATTTTTTCTATAATTTTCTCTCTTTTAGAATTTTTTAAATCAAATTCTAGGATTGTATAGTTTAATTTTTCTAATTCATCTGATTTTTTTTCTAAATCGTTATATTTCGCTGAAGATTCTAACAAATCTATTTTCGTGTAAACAAATATAAAATTTTCTTTACCTAATTCAACTAGTGTATTGAAGTGTTCTTCTGATTGTTTAGACCAACCTTGAGTTGAATCAATAATAAATAAAATTACATTTGCATTTGAAAAACCTGAAACTGTATTTTTAAAAAAATCACTATGACCAGGGACATCAACAATAGAGTAGGTTTGATTTTTGTCCTTAAAATAGGTATAACCAAGGTTGATTGTTAAACCTCTTTTTTTTTCTTCAGCCAATCTATCAGTTTCTTGATTAGTTAGAAAATTAACAAAAGTAGATTTTCCGTGGTCCACATGCCCTGCTGTTGCTAATACTGTCATAAATTGTTTAGTGCATTAACAATAATTTCATCATCAGACTCAAATGATGACCTTATGTCAAAAATAATCTTATTGTCATTAACTCTTGGGATGACAGGTGTATCTAAAGTAGCCAACTTACTCAAAATATTACTATCTTCAGAAGCAGCTATTGATATAACAGGGGAGGGTATCTTGACCTCAGGCATGCTTCCTCCTCCAATTAATGAATAATCATCATCTATAGAATGATTTAATGTTAATTTGCTTGAAATTTTTTCAACCCTCTTTAACAACTCTCCATGGGTAATCTGTAAAGAATGCCAAAAGGGTATGGCAGCTTCTTTTTTAGACAAATATAGATTAGTAGTTTTCTGAAGCTCATAGGTAACAACTGGAGAGCAGCGATAGGTTCTAAAAAGGGGAGATTCTTTAATATTATTTACAAGCTCTCTTCCTCCTGCAATTATCCCTGCTTGGACAGAACCAAATAGTTTATCTCCTGAAAACATTACCAGATCAGCGCCGTCCTTAAGTGAGTCTTGAACATGCAGTTCATTTTTGAAATAATCAATATTATTTTTTTCTAAAAATTTTTTTTCAACAACTAAACCACTACCCATATCGTGAATTAGTAACGCTCCATAGTCGTCAGTGATACTTCTTAGTTCTTTAATTGAAACTTCTTCGACAAATCCTGAGATGGAGAAATTAGATCTATTAACTTTTAATACGAGTGCTTTTGGATTCTGCTTTAGAGCAGAGGAGTAGTCTTTCTTATGAGTCTTATTTGTTGTTCCTATTTCAACTAGCTTTAATCCTGTTTCAGCAATTATTTCAGGTAATCTATATGAACCGCCAATTTCAACTATTTCCCCTCTAGAGATTATTACTGAATCGATATCTTTATATTTTTTGATTGTATTGAGTGCAATAAATAATGATGAAGCATTATTATTTACAAAACAAACCCCTTCTGAGCCCAGTAGTAAATTCATTGAGTAAGTTAAATATTCATTTCGCTCACCTCTTTTTTGTTTGCTTAGGTCAAACTCTATATTTGAAGCATAGCCATTGAATGATATCTTAGTTTGTGCTCTCCCAAGATTTGTATGTAAAAGTGTTCCAGTACAATTAATAACTTTTACTTGTTCACTTATCATCAAATTGTTAATTGCTATTACGTATTCTTCAAGGATAATATTTTTATCATTAAATTCGCTTAAAATACCTTTAGCTACGCTTAAACAAACTTCTCTTGGTAGATGATTCTCATATGAATCGACCAACTCGTTTACAGATATATTATCCATAAAATTTAAGCTTCTACTTCTAATTCCTCAAGAACTTTAGCTAATCTTCCTGTACATGTTTCATCAGAGACTGGAGGCAATACTTTTATAATTGTATTTACAAGATCTTGCATAGCTTCCTTAGTAGGAGTTTCATTTTTTTGTAAGAGAATAGGCGTACCATTTTCTGACTCTTCTACAGAGTCTTCACTTATTGGAATTTTACTAAGAAGAGGTATGCCAAATTTTTGGGAAAGTTCATCNCCACCACCTTTACCAAAAATATTATATTTATTTCCATCACCTGATTCAAAATANGACATATTTTCAACAACACCNAAAAGAGGAATAAANCTTCTTTTAGCCATATCAGCAACTCTAGTAGCTACTTTTTGTGCACTTAACTGCGGAGTTGTAACTACAACCAACTCTGTTTGTGGTAAAAGTCTACCTAAAGCCATCTGGATATCACCTGTGCCAGGAGGCAAGTCAATTACTAGATAATCAAGATTGCCCCACTCAACATCAAATAAGAACTGTTCAAGAGCTTTACTCAACATNAGACCTCTCCACATTAAGGCAGTGTCTTCATCATCAGTTATTAAACCAGTGGACACAACCTCAAGGCCTCCCCTTTTATATGGAACTATTTTCTTATCTTTATTTGCTTCTAATCTTCCTTCTATTCCTAGTAATCGTGGTATTGAAAAACCCCAGATGTCTGCATCTAGCAATCCTGTTGTGAAACCTAAATTCTCTAGTCCTACAGCAAGATTTGTAGAGATTGTAGATTTTCCAACCCCACCTTTACCACTTCCTACAGCGATAACTCTTGTACGTGTATTAATATTTGTAGGAATAGCATTATCTCGGGCATTTTTTCTAGCTATTGTCATCAGGGAAGATCTATCTTCTTTACTCATTTCAACTACATTTATATAAACTTCTTCAATATTTTCAATCAATTTAAGTTTTCTTTTAATTTCCGTTTCAATTTGGTTTCTCATCGGACATTCAGCAATTGTTAAAGCAAGGTCTATTGTTACTTCAGAGTTTGTATAAGTTATATCTTTAACCATACCTAAGTCGACAATATTAACCCCTAATTCAGGGTCCATAACAGTTGACAGGTGTTTTAAAAGAATGTCATTTTGCAGCATACTGATATCTTATTATGAAAAGATTACTTATAATAATAAATTTTTAACAAAATNCAGTATTTGGTATAATTGATNTATGGATATATCAATAAAATCATCAAGAGTAGTGTTGGCTACTGATAGTGCAGTTAAGAAACTTCAAGAATTAAAGCTTGCNGAAGATTCAGAAAATAGTTTTTTAAGAATGGGAGTAAAACCTGGAGGTTGTTCAGGGTATTCTTATGAAATGTTTTTTGACACAGAAAAATTTGAAGGAGACTCTGTCGAGGAATATGATGGTGTAGATATAGTAGTAGATTCTGAAAGCACATCACACATTCAAGGAGCAACATTAGATTATAAAGAAGGTTTAATGGAAACAGGTTTTTCAATTGACAACCCAAATGTTTCGAGAACTTGTGGGTGTGGNAATAGCTTTAGTTAAATTTATATCCAACTGAATGAACAGTTTTAATCCAGTCTAATCTATTTTCACCTANTTTAGANCTTAANCTTCTAACNTGGACATCTACTGTTCGAGCGCCTCCAAAATAATCGTAACCCCAAACCTTTTCTAATAGCTCCTCTCTAGACCAAACGTTCTCTTGATTTTCAATAAAAAATTTCAATAATTCGTATTCCATAAAAGTTAAATCTAAAAGAACCCCATCAATTATTGCTTCATAAGTTTTTAGATTTATTACCAAGTCTTTAAATTCTAATTTTTCTGCACTGCTATCACCCAATAATGAGTTTATTCTTGCGGTTACTTCACTGATACGACTTTTGTTTGAAACTACTTCAATCCTGTCATTGCTTATTAAGTCAACAGCTTGATCAAACTCTTTATTGTTGGCAATAATTAAAGTTGGCAATGGTTTACTTGAAGTTTCTATATCTGATAGATCTTTCTTTGTTTCTCCATATTTTGAGAGGGAAGTTAAAACAATGTCAACTTCGTTTTGACTCTCCAGTTTCTTTAGTGACAGTTTATTTACACCAATATTTTCAAATATTGCTAAAAAATCACTATGTTCTTTATCTAAATTTATATAACCATTAATCATTATCTTGAAACAATAATTTAATATCTGGGAATTCCAAATATTTAAATTAAATACTACATTAGTAAATATGAAAATAAAAGCAGAATATATATGGATTGATGGTAAAACTCCTACCAGTAAATTAAGGAGTAAAACAAAAATAATGGAAAAAGGAACAGAGCCACCAATATGGGGTTTTGATGGTTCCAGTACAGAGCAAGCAACAGGAGACAATTCAGATTGTGTCTTAAAGCCTGTTTCTACTTTTCATGACCCTATAAGGGGCGGGGATAACATATTAGTTATGTGTGAAGTCATGAATGTTGATATGACCCCACACACTTCAAACACAAGAGCCGGATGTGTGGCAGCAGCAGAAAATTTTGCAGAATTTGAACCTATGTTTGGTCTAGAGCAAGAGTATACATTTTATGAGCAGTCTTACGATTCGCTTAAATATGGACAACCACTTGGCTTTCCTCCTTCTGGTTATCCAGCACCTCAAGGTGGTTATTACTGTGGTGTTGGTGCAGACGAAGTCTATGGTAGGGACATATCAGAAGAACATGCATCGGCATGCATGGCAGCAGGTCTTGAAATTTCTGGAACCAATGCTGAAGTCATGCCAGGACAATGGGAGTTCCAAATAGGACCTGTTGGAGCACCTGAAATCGGTGACCATATCTGGGTAGCGAGATGGTTACTCTATAGAATTGCTGAAGATTACAACATATCAGCCACGTTAGATCCAAAACCTGTAAAAGGAGATTGGAATGGTGCAGGAATGCACACAAACTTTTCTACAAAACAGATGAGAGAAGATGGTGGATATGATGCAATTATTGCTGGGTGTGAAGCTTTAGGTAAAAATGCTGAACTCCATGTTAAAAACTATGGTTCAGGAATCGAAGATCGTTTAACAGGTGATCATGAAACTCAGAGGTATGATACTTTTTCTTATGGCGTAAGTGATAGAGGAGCCTCAATTAGAATTCCATGGCAAGTAGAAGTTGATAAAAAAGGATACTTAGAAGACAGAAGACCAAACGCGAATGCTGATCCTTATGTGATAGCTATGTTGATGATTGATACGGTCTGCTCAGCAGCTTCTAGCTAGAAGTTACAGAAGCGATTGTTTCTTCAATCTTTTGTTGGAATAAAGCTAAATTTTTATTAAATGAATCTAAAGCAGCAGCTCTTCTTTCACCAGTATCTGATGAGGTTAATCCTTCAAGCAGCTCTTTAGTATCTTCATAGATTAAATTTGCTAGAACTTTTAATTCATCGTGACTAGTCACTAAATTAGCAAAAGTACTTGGAGGCCCTGGCTCTGATACTGTTTCAACAAATTGTTCAGCGTCTTCTATAAACTTTGCAAATTCATCTTTTGCTTCTTGGTAGG
>PBPX01000034.1 GCA_002724835.1 Actinomycetota bacterium
TGGTGGTGAAGGATCTCCTCCTGGTGGTGAAGGATCTCCTCCAGATCAAGGCGGTGGTAGCCCTCCTCCAGATCAAGGCGGTGGTAGCCCTCCTCCAGATCAAGGCGGTGGTGGACCTCCTCCAGATGNNGGCGGTGGTNGNCCTCCTCCTGGTGGCGGTGGTGGACCTCCTCCTTAGAAANAAGTTCGGTCAGAGACCTTTNAGTTCATTCGTAAGATATAGCTTCTAATATATTCTGTCTCGATGCTTTAATTGCAGGAATTATGGCTGCTATTATTCCTGCAATTATTGCAATCCCTATCCAAATAAATGTTTGTGAAATAGATATTGAAAATGTATCAAAACCTTCATCACTNAGTGCTTGGATGAGGCTCCATGCAAAAAATATTCCTAAACCTGTACCTAAAGCGGCTCCAAATATTGAGATAATCGAAGATTCTATAAAAATCATTCTTCTTATTTGCTTTCTGTAGGTCCCGATTGCTCTCATTAAGCCGATTTCCCTTGTTCTTTCATAAACTGACAAAGAAAGTGTGTTTGTTATTCCAAACAATGCAACAAAAATTGATATTGATAAAAACCCATAAATAACATTTAAGAGCTGCTGTATTTGAGTATTTGCTTCCTCTACTAGTCCATCTTGATCTCTTAATTTAGCACCAGGGTAGTCAGAAACAATTCGGTCTAACTTTGCTTGTGTTTCTTCATTTTTTTCTTTTACATTAAAATAGATTTCTGTATCTAAAGATTCTTCTGAAAAGAATGCATAATTTTCTAACAATAAAAAGAATTCTGCNGGAGGAGGCGTTGTCCAATCAAAAATATATTCAATAGTAAAGGTTCTCTTCCCTTCTTCTGGAATTGTTAAAGCAATCTCATCACCAATAGCAAGATTATCTCTTTCTGCTTTTTGTTTAAGAACACCCATAGCATTTGGTTTTAAAAACTCTTCTTTAGAGCCTGCTATATTTTCCGTTTTTATTAAATCAAATATATCTTCATCAACTGCACCTAAAATTAGTGGTCTGTCTTCAAAGCCTACTATTGTTGCTCTTGANCTAGAAAGTTTTGTGACTTCATCTAATGCAATAAGCTCGTCAGACAAGCCGGTCGGAATTCCAGGTGAGACAAACACTTGAGCCGCACTTATTTGATAGTCTGCTTTAACAACCTCNCTAACAACAGACTCTGCTTGAGCTTTAAAAGATGTCGTTATTACATTGGCAAGAGAAATTAGAGTTAAGCCAATCATTAATGCAGAAGCTGTGGATGCTGNCCTTCTTGGGGTTCTCTTTGAGTTTTCTGTTGAAAGCTTTCCTAAAATTCCAAAAACAATTTCATATAATTTATCAAACAAGAACACGAAGGGTTTTGTAATTGAAGGAGTTATGATTGAGACTCCAATAAAAATTACACCTGCACCAAATCCAACTTGCTGTAATCCAGATAATGAAGGGAGATCTAAAAAATCATACAAAACACCGAATAACATCGCAAATCCAAACGTTGTAACTGTTGTTCCAAAAATTAATCNTTTAATTAATGATTTACGTTTAGGAGTTAAGGTNCTTTCTCTAATCGCTTCCATTGGGCTAACTTGAGAAGCCTTTCTTGCTGGAAGTAATGAAGATAAGATTGTTACAGTGATTCCGACAATAGCTCCTGAAATTGCTGCTTCAGTTGTTAAAACAAGAGGACCATCAGGTAATCCAAATTCGAAATATTTTAANCCTTCTTTTACGGCTACAGCTAAGCCAATCCCCAAACCAATTCCTATAGCTGAACCAATTAATGACATAAATATTGATTCTGATAAAACTAATCTATAGATCTGGTTTTTTGAAGTTCCTAAAGCTCTTAAAAGTGAGAGCTCTTTTGTCCTTTGTAGTAAAAGAATTCTAAAAGTATTCTGAATTATAAATGCACCTACAAATAGAGCNATTCCTGCAAATACATTCAAAATTGTATTGAAAAAGTTTAATCCTTGTTTTATTCCATCAGCTTGCTCTGCTGCAGCTTCTTGTGCGTTAATAACATCAAGTGCTCCTTTGTCTATGTTCTCTATTGAAGCTCTGACTGTTTCCATGTCAGCATTGTCTTCAATAACAACATTNATTAAATCCACCTGCCCTCTGGAATCTAATAGTTTNTGTGCTGTTCTAAGTTCAAACAAAGCAAAAGTAGCTCCACCTGGAGACCCAACGTTTGCAAAATCTGCGATTCCAACAATGCTAAATGAAGCAGGTGTTGAGCCAGCTAATACGGTAACTCTATCTCCAACAGAATAATTATTATTTTCTGCTGTNGTTCTATCCATAACAACTTCTTTATTGTTTTCTGGGGCTTTCCCATCAATTAACTCCCATTGTTTTGCATATGGTGAAGTGTCCCACGAACCCCCAAAGGTAGGCGCAAAACCATTAGAAATAAAAATCGTTTCAGTACAATCTCTTTCGTAAGAATGNGAGCGACACTCTGTGCGGACAACTTTTATATACTGGGCAAAACCAAAAACTTCACCCCAGGCATCTTTAACCCCTGGTAAATCTCGTATCTCCTGAACTCTATCGTCTGGAATTTTTTTTAATTCGAAAGAGAGAGGNCCTTGCCCTCTACTGTCTCCAAATCCTTCCGCAAAGTCTTCCTGAACTGGATTTACTACTAAATCAATTCCTTCNTATATTCCTGAAAATAGGTTATCAAATGCTGATTTATTGCTTTCTGAAAAAATACTAGATGCAATAATCACAGCTACTCCAAGTATTATTGAGGATGTCGTAAGAAGTATTCTTACCGGATATGTTTTAAGGTTCTTCCANGCAATTAAAAATAAAGGTCTTTTTGTAAAACCTAACATTTATATTTCTGTAAGAGATGTGACTTGTGAAACTATTTCTTCTTGTGTTGGGTTATCCAAGTCATTTGCAATCTCTCCATCTTTTAGCATTATGACTCTTTCAGCAAAGGAAGCAGCATATGGGTCATGNGTAACCATGACAATTGTTTGATTAAGATCATCAACAATAGATTTCATAAAAACAAGTAATTCTTTACTTGATTTTGAATCAAGATTTCCAGATGGCTCGTCTGCAAATATTACCTCTGGCTTTGAGGCCATCGCTCTAGCNGCTGCGACTCTTTGTTGNTGNCCACCTGATAATTCATTCGGCCTATGTCCNAACCTGTCTCCAATATCCATTGCTTCAATTACTTGTTTAACCCACTCCTCTTCTGGTTTTTTTCCTGCAATAGAAGAAGGTAGNGTTATGTTTTCTTCGGCTGTAAGAGTAGGTATCAAATTAAAAGCNTGAAAAACGAAACCAAAGCTATCTCTTCTCATTTTTGTTAACTCTTTATCGTTTAAAGAGGCTAGATTAACACCATTAATAAGAATGGATCCTCCTGTCACTTTATCAAGGCCTGCTAAACAATGAAGTAAAGTCGACTTGCCCGACCCTGAAGGCCCCATAATNGCTGTAAATTGATTCTCATTAAATGATGTGTTTATTGAGTTAAGTGCTGTTACGGAAGTNTCTTTTTCTCCATATACTTTTGTTAAGTCAATTGTTTCAATTAATTTATTCACGATTAAAGAATAGAGTCACTATAAACTAATCCAAAGAAATAGATGCAACTTCTTTCCAGCTTGANACATTAGGTCCAGTTATATAAAGCTCNAATGTATCAAANATNCCCTCAATTGGGAGTGATTTTTTAATNTGATCTNCAGAAAAACTAGATGGTAATTCGTTTCCATAATATAAAGAAAGATGTGGNATCCATAAACTTGGCCANGCTTCTATTGAGGAGACGGCATTGAAAAAAGGTAAATTATCTGATGCCGTTAAAAATAATCTCTGAAAATAAGTATTCCCTGTACCAACTGAATCAAAGCTTACAACAATTTTATTTTTTATTATCTTTTCAAATATTTTTTCAGCTTTTGCTTGAGAATACATGCTTGTGACAAGTGTTACATGTGGATTAAATGATGTGCTCTTTTCTTTTTCTGCAATTTCATTAATAATTTCTTTTGCTTTATCTAAGCTCCCATTTTCAGCTTTGGCCCAAATAGAATAAATATCCATATCTTTAAATTATATTTAGTATTTTTGCTTCAGTCGCCTTTAGTAAATCTTCTGTTTTTAATTTAAATAGTGAGCTGGGCGTCCCCGCAGCACACCAAACTTCATGGAAGTCAATTAATGTTTCATCAATAAAATAAAGGGGTCTGTTCTTATGTCCAAGGGGCGCTACTCCACCAATAGCAAAGCCTGTACTTTCTCTAACATACTCTGCATCTGCTTTTTCTATCCTTAGGTTTGTTTGATTTTGAAAAGATTCTAAATTTACTTTATTTGGTCCTGAAACAAATATTTGGACAAGCTTATTTTGAATACTCTCGAAGAAAACAATTGATTTCGCTATCTGTTCTATGTCGCACCCAACAGCATCTGCTGCTTCTTGTGATGTCTTTGTAGATACGTCTAAATTTAAAATATCTATTTCGATACCTTTTTGTTTAAAAGCATCAACTACTTTTAATTGTGAATTATGTTTCTTCTTCACTAGGTACTAGGTTACCTCTAAATTTACTTCTAAGCGTACTTGATATAAAAGCTACTATAAATATTCCTGTTGCAACTAAAGACATGGTTGGCCCTGAAGGTATGTTGAAAAAATAAGAAAGATAAAGACCTGTTACAGAAGCGGTAGCACCAAAAATAATGCTTACTCTAATTGAATTAATAAATGTTTTTGTTACTAGTTTCGCTGCAGCAGCAGGAATTATTAACATACTTAAAACCAAAATTATTCCCACTGTTTGAAGAGACCCTACAATAGCTACCGATAAAATAACAAGAAACAAATAGTTTAAAAAAGTAGTGTTTAACCCATTAACTTCAGCTCCAATCGGATCAAATGAAAAAAATAATAACTGTTTAAAGAAAATTACTAAAAGGCTTAAAACAACTAATAACAAGCTTCCAACAATGTATGTATCAAAAGTACTAACAGCTAGTATTTGACCAAATAACAAGTCTTCTAAATTTACTGTCACTTCAAGTACCGCTATCAAAACAAACCCTAGGGCAAAAAAAGAGGAAAAGATTATTCCAATTGCCGTGTCTTCTCCAATATCTATATTTTTAACAATATAGCCAAGGAAAAAAGCAATTATTATCGAGGCTGGGAGACCTAGTTCAGAGATACTAAATCCTAAGAAAACTCCTACTGCAATTATTGGAAGAGTTGCGTGAGCCATTGCATCAGCCATAAAACCCATATTTCTGTTTATGGTGAATGGACCAAGAGCTGAAAGCATAATCCCAGAAGAAATTGCTGTAATTAGTGATCGAATCATAAAGTCGTATTTAAAAGGTTCTAATATATATTCAATTATCATTGTTTATTCCGTGACTTTCTTTGATATGGTTTTTAAACATTTCATTATGAGATCCATACATCTCTTTTATTACTTCCTCTGTCAAAACTTCAGAAGGATCTCCAAATGCACAACAATGTCTATTTAAACACAAGACTTCATCAAATTTTTCTTCGAGATTATTAATGTCGTGGGTAGCAATCAAAATAGTTTTCCCATTCAAATTAATATCATTAATTAACTTCATGATGTCTTCCTGCGCTCCAACATCAACTGCACTAAAGGCTTCGTCTAACAATAAAATATCGGCATTCTGAGCTAAGGCTCTAGCGATTAATACTCTTTGGAGTTGTCCTCCTGATAGATTATTAACACTTTCATCAATTTTATGAAGAAGGCCTACATCATCTAATGAGTTTTTTATTGTCTCATTAATTTTTTTTCGAGAAAATAAATTAAATGAATCTTTTTTAGTTAAACCCATTTCAACAACATCTTTCACTGAAAGTGAAAATTTCCAATTGATTAAATCTTTTTGAGGAACGTAGGCAACTAGACCTTTCGCTTCCTGTGGATTCATTCCTTTTATTTTTAACGAACCATGAGCTAAAGGAAGAAGTCCAGCTATAGCATTAAACAAGGTTGACTTACCACCTCCGTTTGGACCAACAACTGCTACCTTTTTTCCCTCACTGATTGAAAAAGTTACATCATCTAGTGCTGAAGAGTCTCCATATTGAATGCAGCACCCATCCGATATTATCAAGGGCTTATTTTTAATATTCTTTTCTCTCGTCACGCTCATCATGACCTACTATATAAAGGTTCTCTGATTTGTCTATAAAAATTTAATCTATGTCTTTCAAGCTATCTGTAATCAACTTAACATTACTAATTAAAAAGTCAGCATAGGATTGATTTTCTTTTAAAGTTTCAACCCATAATCCAGTTACTGGTTTTATGTTAGTCTCTGCAACAATTGTCTCTGCGTATACAGATGGGGCTTCAGCCTCAATAAAAATAACTTTTACATTGTTATCTTCGATAGTATCAATAACCTCAACTAAATCTGATGGTGCTATTTCATTAGCTGAAGTTAAGCTGGGAATAATTGTTGAAAGTATTTCTAACCCATATTTAGCTTCTAAATAACCTAGTGACTCATGAGTTGTAATAAGTTTTCTATTTTGAGAAGGGACACTAGAAATTAATTCAGAGACTTGCTTGGATAGGTCTTTCAGATCGTTCACAAAGACATCTGTAGCAACTTGATATTCAGATGCGTTATTGCTATCAAACTCACTTAACTTACCTTCTATGTATTCAGCTGCGTATGCAACCCTGTTTGGATCGAACCAAAAATGAGGATCATATGCTCCATGGTCATGCCCCTCGTGACCTTCTTCTTCTTCATCTGTTTCTATAGGATAAACATTTGGACCTACTTCAGATAAAACCTCTGTGTCACAAGCTGAGTTTTCTAATAACTTGATTAGCGCTGCTGGTTCATATTTTAAACCCGTGTAAAAAACTAAATCCGCATCTGCTATTTTTCCTGCGTCTTGAGGGGCTGGATCGTATGTATGTGGGTCTGCTTCAGATGGCATTAAAACAGTAAGATTAATGTTGTTGCCACCAACTTGACTAACAAACTCACCAATCATTGGAGTAGTTGCTACAACGTTAATCCTTCTATCGTTTATTTCTGGACAGCCAGCTTCATCCATTCCTCCACTGCAAGCAATCAGAACTATTGATAGTGTTAAAACAGCAATTTTATAAAAAACTTTATTCTTCAATTTAATCCTTCTAAATAACTTATAATTAAAATCACAATAAATGAGATTAAGTCTCATTTTAGACTTTGTCAAGAATAAATGAGAATTATTCTCATTTTTTTTATTAACATATTGTATAATTAAAAAATGGAAGAAAGATC
This sequence comes from Actinomycetota bacterium, assembly GCA_002724835.1. Classification (GTDB taxonomy): domain Bacteria; phylum Actinomycetota; class Acidimicrobiia; order Actinomarinales; family Actinomarinaceae; genus Actinomarina. Next base: position 7,327 of record PBPX01000034.1, read on the forward strand.
TAAACAAATTTTATCAGACTACAAAGTCTCAATAACAAACCCTAGAATTTTAGTTTTAGAAGCCTTGTTGGAAATTAAAAGTCCAATTACCGTTGACGAACTTCAGTCAAAGTTAAAGAATAAAGTTGCTAAATCAACACTTTATAGAGTGTTGAATGATTTAAAAAAGATAGATATTTTGAATGAATTTACTTCACCAGAAAATACAGTTGTTGTCGAGCTTGTATTAGAAGGCGATCAGCATCACCACCATTTATTTTGTAGTGACTGTGGTGAAATAATCGATGTTGAATTAAGTAAAAATTTTGAAGATTTACTGGATAAAGAAATTAAAAAAATTGAAAAGAAATTTAATTTTATAATTCAAGACCACAGGGTTGAAATGTTTGGTCAGTGTACAGATCAGTGTGAAAACTGTAAAAAATAATATTTAAAAAATAATTGCAACTAAGGAAGCTTTAATTAATAAAGATTGAATGGTTTCAAAACTATGATTCTCTATAAGACCTTTTACAATTGGCACAGTAAAAGATTCATTGGTATCAGTGCTTACTGCTAATAAAGCAGAGTTGCTATATTCTATTGCTGTATTACAAACTACACACATATAAATTCTCTCCTGTTAAAAATATTTTAATTATTATTTAATATAAGTAAAGGTGTTAAGGAGAAACTCAAATTAAAGCTTTATTTACTGGCAATTTAAACCACGGGGTTGGTTTTCAAGGTGACCTTCCTATACCTTTTGACATTATATTGAATGTCTCGGCATGGGTAATAATTTTAACATTTGTATTTTTAAAAATTTCTTGGAAAGAATCAATTTTAACTGCTGAAGAAAAACTATTTAGTAATGAGCAAACCTTTGTCGGTAAATTTTTTGGTTTCATAATTTTATTTTTACTTATAGCACCAGGTTTAATTGGTGGCGAAGAAGCTAAAACTTCGATAGCGCCTCTAATCTTGTGGGTATTTCTATGGATTGGAATCCCTATCTTGGGACTTTTGTTTGGAGATTTGTATGCAAAATTTAATCCCTTGAATATATTTTTAACAAATGACAACAAACCTAAGTCTGTGTATGTAGCCTGTGTTTTGTTTCTTGGGCTTACTTGGTTTGAACTTGTATGGACTAAGCCTGGCAACCCTTTGCATATCGGTATAGTTTTCATAATGCTTTTTGTTGTTGTAAATATTTTTAAACTCTTTTTTAATAAAACCTCTATAGAGATAGACCCTCTCCTGCTTCTTCACCATCTCTATAGCAAACTTAGAATTGTTAACTCTAAGCCAATTTTTAAAACTTTATTACAAAATATTTCAAATCTCTCAAGGATAAAAGGAATGGAGTATTTTATTCTTTTAATGATTGGTACCGTAACGTATGACGGCCTTAGGGAAACCGTATTTTGGTATAACCAGTTTGGCACAAGAGTTTATGATATGGCTTTTTCAACACTTGCTTTCTTATCAATAAATCTTCTTTTAATTTTGTTCTATCGGTTCGCTTGTTATTTTTCGATAAAGGTTTCGGATTCAGATTATTCTATTGACGAAGTTTCTTTGGCTTTTGGTCATTCAATGCTACCAATTGCTTTTGCTTATCATGTCACACACTACTTAAGTTTATTCCTTTTCGAATCTCAGACTTTTCTATATAGATTAAATGACCCAATAGGAACAGGGCTTAATTTATTTGGTGTAAATCAAGTAAATGTTGAGTATTTTCTTGACCCTTTGCCGTATTGGACGATACAGGTAGTTGTTACATTGCTGGGTCATATGTTAAGCGTTTTTTTAGCCCATGATTTAGCAGTTAAGCTTTTTGGTCATGAACAAAGCGATAAAACTCAATATATATTTTTACTTATAACTGTTGTTCTGACCCTACAAGCTTTATTTGTTTTAAGTGTTCCTTAATTTATAAACATGAAAATAATTTATTGACTAATATTTTTTTAAATGCAGAAAAAAAATAGGTATCTAACACTTTTAATTTTATTATTTCTTATTTTATCTGCCTGTTCAGACGATCAGGGAACGGGTCCTAGCCTCATTGAAATATCATCAGATGAAGATATTAAACCAGATGAAGATTCAGATGAAGACTCAGATGAAGATGAAAGCTCAGATGAAGAAGAGTCTGAAGATGAAGAACGAGAATTTGAATATATTGCCCCAGTTTTACCTGACCTACCCGATCCTCCATTAAGTTCTTCGGAGTGGAATCAAGTAAATGGGCCTTTTGGTGGAACTATTACAAGTATTTTTAAAAGTCCAGATGGATACTGGGTAACTACAACTGATAATTCAGGTCTTTCAGATAGCAATCTTTATCTAGTAGATAATAAAGAATTTACATGGGAGTTGAAAAAAACTATAAGTGGAAACATGGGTGGGGTTGTTGTTGATGCATCA
>PBPX01000035.1 GCA_002724835.1 Actinomycetota bacterium
CATACAAAAAGGTGATTTAGAAAAAAAGGAAGAATACAACGGAACATTAAGGCAGACAGATAGCAAGATTCTCAACTCACCAATTTCAGGAGTTGTTACATTCGTCCCTAAAGAAGGAACAATTATTAACTTTGGAGAAGTACTTTTTGCTGTTGANAACAAACCTGTAATTTTAGTTGAAGGAGCAACACCGTTTTACAGGACTTTAGACTTGAACTCGGATGCAGGTCCTGATGTGCTGCAACTTGAAGAAGCGCTTGTGTTTTTAGGCTATGCANCTGAAGGCTTTATACCTGATGAAACTTTTGATGAAACTACTTCAAACATGCTTAATGCTCTTTATGTTGACTACAAGATTGATACAAAATCTGAAATTACACCTGCAGAGCAGGTTGCTATTAATTTAAAAAAGACAGAAGTAGAAAACATTGAAGAAACAATTTCAGATGGTGGAACTACACTTGCACAAGTCAATGACAAAAAAAAGAAACTAGACGACGCAAAGGAAGCTGCTACTGAAGAAAGTGCAGCTTGGAAAGCAGCAGACACAGCCATAGAAGAGGCTGAGGAAAGCCTCACTTTATATANGGACGAAACAAATCCTAAGACAAAAGAAAAGAAAGCAGACGGAACATTAGATGCTGCTATAGAAGACTTAGAACAAACAATTGAGGAACAGAAAAGAATTAAAGCTTTAGAAAAAGGAAAAGAGTCAGGAGTAGATGCTACAGAAGCTTTAGCTATTGAAACAGCAGAAAAAGCATATGATGATGCCCTAAAAAATTACAATGAAGGAGTNGATCAAGCAGCNGAACTAGCAAAAGCAAAAGAAGAGCTTGAAGAACTTGAGCTTGCCTCAAAATCAGAAACTTTTAGCCCAACAAATGCTTACGCATCAAAAACACCAATAATNGTTGGTTCTTATATAAATGACGTAGGTTCAGCTGTTGTGTTAAATTCTTCTCTTTACAACATTTCTTCTATTGGAATTGAAGTTGTNTTTCAGGTTGANGCTACAGATCAAGAAACAGTTTCTCTTGGTGATAGTGTAGAGATAGAACTTCCAACAGANGAGAGAGTGCCAACGGTTATTACTTTTATTGACCAGGTTGTAACACAAACTCAAGCAGGAGAATTTATAGAAGTGACTTTAGAAGTTCTTAATCCAGAAGAGATTGAGGCTTATGACCAAGCTCCGGTAAAAGTTTTTGTCACAACAGAAATCTCTGAAAATATATTATATGTTCCAGTAAATGCCCTACTTGCCTTAGCAGAAGGAGGGTATGCTTTGGAAATTTATGATGGAGAGGTTGATAGTGGAACATTTAATGGCGAATCAGGTGTTGATACCAGCTATGTTGCTGTTGAAATAGGAGTTTTCACTGATGGCTTTGTCGAAGTAAAAGGAAATATCTCAGAGGGTCAAATAGTAGTTGTACCAAGATGAAAACCAGTACAAAAACTGTNATCTCTATAAACAATATTTCAAAAATTTATGATGGACCCCCGCCTGTAAAAGCTCTAGACGGCGTATCTTTAGATATTAANGAAGGAGATTTTGTTTCCATAGTCGGTCAATCAGGAAGTGGAAAATCAACTTTTCTAAACATGGTTGGATTATTAGACAGCATTACAGATGGTTCTATTGAAATTGAAGGTAATGATGTATCAAAACTTTCAGACAATGAACTTTCAAAATTTAGGGGAGAGAAAATTGGATTTATATTTCAAAGCTTTTTTCTTTTACCTGGTTTAACTGCACAGGAAAATGTTGCTGAAGGCCTTTTATATCAGGGGATTTCTAGAACAGAGAGATTAGAAAAAGCAAAAGAAGTCTTAGATCAAGTTGGCCTCGGGGATAGGTTGACACATTTGCCTAAAGAATTGTCTGGTGGACAGCAACAAAGAGTTGCAATTGCTCGTGCTCTTGTTCAAGACCCTGCATTTGTATTGGCTGATGAACCAACAGGCAATTTAGATATGGAGTCTGGTCTAAACATTCTCAATATCTTAAAAGATTTAAACAATCAAGGAAAAACGGTAATAATGATTACTCATAATCAAGAACATGCAAGCATGTTTAAAAAGGTTATAGAATTAGTTGATGGAAAAATAGTGAGTCAATGAGTAGAAAAAGGCTCAAAATCAAAGACTTGTTTTTTGTTGCTTTGTATGGAGTTAGAGCAAGAAAAGGNCGAGCAACTCTTACGTCAATTGGCATAGGTATTGGAATCGCAGCAATTGTTGCAGTATCTGGAATTTCAGCTTCAGGTAGAGCAGACCTTCTTTCAACACTAGAGTCACTTGGTACAAATTTAGTTAAAGCCTCCCCACAAGCTGGCTTTTTTGGAACACAAGAAGAACTTCCCAAAGGTGTTTTAGGGATGGTAGAAAGAATTGGTCCCGTTCAGGAAGTTACATCAACAACCCAAACAGATCTCTTGGTAAGGCGAAGCAACTTTATTTCAGAATTTGAGGGCGGGGGTATTTCTACCATTGTCACTAGTGCTGAACTTTTGGACGTAATAGGTGGAAACCTAACTGATGGTCGGTTTATTCAAGATGGATTATCTGATANCCCAGTTACAGTTTTGGGCAGCGTAACAGCTCAAAGATTAGGAATNAATAATCTATCAACACCAACAAAAATCATGATTGAAAACGAATGGTTCGGTGTTGTTGGAATATTAGAAGAGTTAAAGATTCATCCAGACCTAGATAGGTCTGTGTTTATTGGCTATGGTGTAGCAAAAACACTCTTTGATATCAATGAAGAACCTACAACTATTTATTTAAGGGCAAATCCGACATTTATAGAAGATGTTGTTGAGGTTCTTGCCCCTTCTATGAATCCTGAAAATCCTGACCAAGTNGAAGTCACGAGACCTTCAGATGCTCTTGAAGCACAACAAGCGGCAGAAGAAGCTTTTACCAATCTACTTTTAGGCTTGGGCTCAGTTGCTTTACTAGTTGGAGGAGTAGCTATTGCAAATGTTATGGTCATGTCTGTACTTGAACGACGAATGGAAATTGGAGTCAGAAGATCTATTGGTGCAACAAGAAGAGAGATTCGGTATCAATTTTTATTGGAAAGTATTGTTCTGTCAGGCATCGGCGGTCTTGTAGGGGTGCTTCTCGGAACAGTTATAACCCTGGGTTATACTAATTACACAAATATTGTATTCTCAATACCAGTATGGCAAATATTTGGAGCAGTGCTTTTAGCATTATTAATCGGGGCTATTTCTGGTGTGTATCCTGCTATCAAAGCATCAAAAATTCAACCAGCAGAGGCAGTACAGAAATAAAAATTCTTGTTTTCTTTCTNGTTTTTACTGTTTGTACTATTGGCGGAGAAGAGCCTCAAGGAGTTGTAACTATCGACTCTACTACTGCTACAACAGTTTTGAATGAAGAAATAACTTTTGAAGAAGGAGTGCTTAATTTTGCACAATGTATGAGAGAAGAAGGTATAAATTTTCCTGATCCAACATTTGATATTGATGGCAATCCTCAATTTGATAATTTAGAAATAGAAAATGAAGACGAATTTGAGAGAGCTTTTGAAAACTGTGAAGATATCTTAAGAAATGCTCTTCCGGAACAGTTTGACTTAGACCCAGAGGTTGAAGCTGCTTTGGTGGATGCTTCTTTGGAATTTTCGCAATGTATGAGAGATCAGGGTATTGATTTTCCTGACCCTAAACCTGGAGAATTTGGATTTTTTGCTTTTAGAGATGCTGATATAGACTTNGGTTCNGAAGCTGTACAAGAAGCTTTTGAAATCTGTCAGCCAGAAAATCCCCTAGAAAACTTAGATGATTAAATTGAGAAAATGTCTTACTTACCTGTTTTAATTTAAAGTATGGACAAAATAGAATTAGAAGGCTTAAAGGATGAAGAATTATTTGAGCTACAAAATTCAATTTCAGAAGTAATAAAACAACGAAATCTCAAAAAAGGAGATGTGGATGAAATTATTGATTCAGCTTTTAATGTTGGATTCCCAAAAATGGATGCTGTGGGGCTAAATCCATGGGTCGAAGGTTCTCTTATAGTTTGCCCAGGAGCAAGAATTGATAAATCTCAAACAAGGCATATTTGTAAATTTGTTGTTGCTGATGACGATTGGTCATGGGAATCTCAACACATGATTAGTGATGTTATAAGAAGAGATCAGTCATCCAAGCATTTTAAACAACATTCAATAACGTTAATTTCTCCATTTGAGGGCATGGTTTTACAGGTTATTTCTCAAAAGTCTCAACAGGGAAAACATTTAGTTGATGGTATTGAGTCATTTACATTTAAAAATGGAAAACTAGAAAAAACAATGACAAAATCATCAAGATCTAGAGACCACTAAAGATTCTTTTTTCAATATTATAATTTAATTAAATGGCAAAAATTATAATAATCGGAGGCGGTTTTGGAGGATTAAGCTTTCTTCAAAAAGCTCGAAAGAGTAAAAACGATTTCATATTAATCGATAAAACTAATCATCATTTATTTCAACCACTCTTGTACCAAGTCGCAACAGCAGTACTTTCACCAGCAGATATAACAGTACCTCTTAGGAATTTATTCAAAAATGATAAAAACGTAAAAACAATTCTTTCAGAAGTAAAAGAAATAAATAAAGAAAAGAAGGAGATCACTTTAGATAATGCCGAAGTTATTAGTTATGACAAATTAATAATTAGTGCGGGTTCGAGCTATTCATTTTTTGGAAAAAACGAATGGTCTAAATTTGCTAAAGGATTAAAAGTTATAAATGATGCATTAGACATAAGAGAAAAAATATTAAAAGCTTTTGAAAAAGCTGAAAATGAAAAAGATGAAAGAATAAGAAAAAAATATCTGAATTTTGTAATTGTTGGAGGAGGACCAACAGGAGTTGAATTAGCAGGTTCAATTGCTGAAATAGCTTATAAAAACATGACTAAAGAATTTAGAAATTTTAGCAGCACAGATGCCAATATATATTTACTTGAAGCAGGAGACAGAATACTCCCATCCTATAGCGAGAGTCTTGCTAAAAAGTCTTATAAATTCCTAAATGATTTAGGAGTAAAGGTAATGACAAAAGAGAGAGTAGAGAATATTGAAGAAATGAAGGTTACTACTAACAAGCAGGTTATTTATGCTGACAATATCATTTGGGCAGCAGGTAATGAGGCAAGCCCACTAATAAAATATCTAGACACAGAGACAGACAATGAAGGAAGAGCGGTAGTAAACCTAGATTGTTCTATAAAAGAAGACAACGAAGTCTATGTTATAGGTGATGCAGCAAACTTTAAAACAGAAAGTGGAGAATCATTACCAGGAATAGCTCCTGTCGCTATTCAACAAGGACGGTATGTTGCTCATAATATTAAAAAAAATATAGAAAAAGAAAAAAGAAAACCATTTAGATATTCAGATAAAGGCACGATGGCCACAATAGGAAGATTTAAAGCAATAGGAGTTGTAGGGAATTTTGAATTGGCAGGTTTTACAGCTTGGCTATTTTGGAGTTTAATTCACTTAGTGTATTTAATCGGTTACAGATCAAAGATACTTGTAGCTATAGAGTGGATTTTTGCTTACTTTTTTAACAAAAGAGGAACAAGGCTTATATACAGAGATGTAGATAAAAATTAAATTAATAAAAAAGCAATTCATAAAAAGCCTGCAAAACCTACAATATCAGTAACTAAAGTCAAAAATATATTTGAAGCTAAGGCTGGATCAAATTTTAATTTTTTAAGGATTAAAGGAATAGAAGCTCCAAAGAGATTACCAATCAAAATATTTCCAAAAACAGCAATGCTTAGTGACAAAGCATAGGCAGAAAGACCAACAATATTTAAAATCGCAAAAGATACAATTCCTATAATTAAACCATTTATAGATCCGATTAAAGATTGTTTGCCAATAACTTCAGCTACTCTCGCATCTGATACATCATTTCTAGCCAAAGCTCTAATAACTATGGCTAATGATTGAGCGCCCGAGTTACCTCCAACTAAAGCAACTACTGGCATCAATGCTGCAAGTAAAGCATCTCTAGCTATAGCTTCCTCAAATTGTGAGATTAAAACAGAGACAGTAAAAGCAAGAAGCAAATTAACAGCTATCCATGGAAGCCTTAGTTGAATTGATTTTTGTAGGGGTGTAAAAATTGTTTCTTCAGCTCCTGCACCAAAAGATTGAGAAAAGTCTTCTCCTATTTCAGATTCAATAATATCTAAAGCGCTGCTTACTGTTGTCTGTCCAATTAGTTTATTGTTTTTATCAACCACAGGAAGAGCAAGTAACTCATATTGCTTTATTAGTCTTGCTGCTTCTTCTTGGTCTAATGATGGATTAATAAAAATTGGATTTTGAATCATAACATTATCAATAGTTTCATCTTCATCTGCAAAAACTATTTCTCTAAATGAAACAACACCAGATAATCTATTTTCATCATCTACTGAGTAAACATATAATAAGTCTTCAACATTTTCGTGAAGAGACTTTAATTCGACAAGAGCTTCTTTTATTGTTAAACCAATTGAAATTTTTGCAACTTCTTCAGACATAAGCCTTCCAACTGAATCCTTTGGATAAGCAAGTCTGCGATTTATATCCAATTTAGTTGATTTATCTAATATATCGAGTAAATCTTCAGCTTCATCAACAGTGCTTCTTTCAAAAACATCGACAACATCTTCTGTGTCCATCTCCCTAAAGATTTTTTCAACAGTTGTTTCTTTAAGGTTTTCTACAATTTCAATAATCGCCCTGGGCCTAAGTGATTCAAATATTTTAATAGACACGTCAATGGTAAGGTCTTCTATTAAATGACTTGCATCACTAGGTTCAAACTCTTCTAAGGTGTCGGCAGAGTCAAAAGGGTCTGCTAACGCTATTTCATTCCAAATACTTAAATTTTTCTTTAGAAAGACAAGAGCATCTTCTGGACTTTTTCGTGCCAGCTCTCTTAGCTCCCCACCGTTTGTTGGCTCAATAATTTCTGAATTCATAGATACTTCGATATTACTTTAGTTAGAAAAGAATGAGGTTAAAAGGTTTCTAGGTTAGGTGTTTATTATGCCAATTAATTATTGCTTCAAACCTTTGCTTTCTATGAACAGGTTGTCCTGACCTTGAAAGTTCATGGCTCTCTGCAGGAAACCTCATCATAGCTGATTCAACCCCTCTTCTTTTAAGGTTAGAAAAAAGTTGTTCACCTTGTTCAATAGGGCATCGATAATCATTTTCTGAATGAATTATTAATGTTGGAGCAATTATATTATTTGCGTAAGTAATAGGACTTTTTTTCCTATATAGATTTATATTTTTATCGAATTCTTCTAATAAGTACATTTCTGGGAAAGTTATTCCAATATCTGAAGTTCCAACCATTGTTTCCCAATTTAAAAGGGCTCTTTCTACAACAGAAGACTTAAACATTTTTGGATAATGACTAATTACCCAAGCAGTCATAAAGCCACCATAAGATCCCCCCATAATTCCGTAATTTTTATTAGAGATTTTCATTTCTTTTACCATTTCTTTAAACGCAGTAACCACATCATGGGTATCATTTACTCCCCATTTGTTTCCACAAACATCTCTTAAAAATTTATGACCACGACCAGAAGACCCTCTAGGGTTGCAAGCAATTATATTGAACCCAGCTTCAGCATAGGTTTGGAATTCATCAAAATAGGTAAACCCATATTGAGCTGCCGGACCTCCGTGTATGCTTAGTAACGTAGGATTATTTTTGCCTACAAAAATACCCCAAGCATCAATTTTTGACTTACCTGTGTCTATTCTTTTATAAACACATTCATGTGACTTAGTTTTTTTATGAAAGCTTGAGTTTGCTTTAGAGGGTGTGTTTTCCCAATCTTCTAATTTTTTATCTTTTAGTTCATATATTTCATCTTGTTTTGAAAAAGTATTCGCAATTACTGAAATTCTATTAGAACTTATTTCAAAATCAGAGATAGTCAATTGTTCATCAATTAATTTTTCAATATTTTTACCATTGCCCTTTCCAAGAAGTTGCTTCCCAGAATCTTCATACAAAATATACATAAATGAGTCTCTACATTTAACATTTGTTATTGGTCTATCAAGATCTTGATAAAGGACAGTTGTTTTGCCCGTATCTTTTATTTGGTGAATACTTATATTTGTTGGCCATTCAAACCTTTTGTTTAACCCAATTCCATGAAGCTCATTATTAAAAATAAATAATTTCCCCCACATTCCTTCGGTATGGATAGTTTCTAGTTTGCTGCCAGTTTTTTTTATAATTTTTTCATCAAGCATTGAACCTGATTCGTTGTAAGAGCTTGCTGTAAAATAAAGCGAATTCCCTTTTTCAGCAATTGATCCAATAGATATAAACCCTTCTTTGTCTCCATCAATAATTTTTGAACTCTTTTGATTTGAAACGTTTACTTTATAAATATGGTTTCTCTTGTTAAAAATTATTCCACGAGTATCAAATCTGTATGGTATATTTTCAAGATATAGGGGCTCCATCTCTTTATCATCTATACTTTTAAAAGACTTATCCCACTCTTTAGTAACTATGTAAATGTAATTATCTTTAGATGCCCAATAATAACTCTGAATGGTATCTTCTGTCTCAAATACAGTCGTTATTGAATTTCCATCTTGGAAACAGAGAGAAGATATAGTTATTTTCTTACTTTTTTTTGTTGATTTTATATAGGAAAGTATTTTTTTATTATTTGAGTATTGCGGCATAGAAAAGTTACTTGCCTTAGACCCTTTAAATTTTTTCCATGAATTTTTTGAATATCTCCAAAGCTCATTTTTATAGGTATTTTTATCAAAGTCCATCTTTGTGCTTTGTGCGACTATATTTTTATCATTAGATGTAATGTTTGATATTTTTCTATAATCAATTAAATTATTTGGTTTCAAAAAACCTCCTAAAAACTATAAAACAAGTCTATTTTGAAATCTTATCGTAAGCAAATGTGAAGATTATAGAAGTTAAGAACCCAATAAGAAAAGTATTTAAGTCGGCTAAACCGTAAAGATCAGTTGGAATAAAAATACCCCCAGGGTTGTTTGTTAAATCAATAAATATATATCTATAAATAAATACAGATAACAAAGAAAAAATAAAAGGAACTAAAAGAAAATGATCTTTAGATTTACTTTTTAATTTATAAAATGCAGGGAAAACCAAACATGTTGCAAGAAGATCTGCAACAAGAAAAACGGAAAATATATTTGTAACATATATTGCTGCAAATATTGCAAAATGAATAATTGCTAATGTTATGTACTGTGCTTCTTTTGCACCTTTCCCAATAAGATCTAAAGAGATTGTTGATGAGATAGCATTTTCTAAAGTATCTATACTTGAAGCAACCAATAGCGTACAAAGAGAGACTAATAATACTGAAGAGAATAAATTTAATTCAAGTTGGCCAATAAAACTAAGAGTCGGGCTCTCAAGACCCTTACCTGCTCCAACATCACCAGCTATGCCAATAAGTAAAATAGTTAAAAATGCACCGACTGCCGAAATGATAGATGCTTTTTTTATTGTCTTTTCATTTTTTGCAGAGAAAGTTCTTTGCCAGTAGCCTTGGGAAAATATTTCAGCAGCTGTAACAGCTAATATAACTGCAAGTGCAGATTTTAAACTGAATGTTTCAAAAGTTCCTAGTCCTCCTAATTTTGAGTAATTCACTATTTCAGAGAAAGAGTTCTGACTAAACCAAATACTAAATAAAACTATTAACAATAAAATTATTCCAATGCCTTGAAACTTATCAGTTATATAAGAGGCTTTAAAACCAGATTTTTTTAGATAAGCATAAGTAAAGACGCCTACAAGAATCATGATTCTTAAACCAGAAACTTCAGCAATTGATGGAAAAAGAAAGTTTATAGAAGCAAACTCTGCAACTAAAAAAGCACTCATATAAATTATTGCAACTAGTGAGACTACTATTTGAGCTGTTCTTCCATATCTGATATTAATGAACTGTGGTAAGGTTGCTCCGCCTGGTACTAAATTTGCAATTTTTGGACCTAGAAAATATAAAAGTAAAAAAGGTGTAGCAGCCGATATAGCATAACCAATAACGTCATAACCTAAACCCCACCAAGCAACTTCGGCAGGAGCTGTAAGAATCCATAAGCCCATTCCACTTGCATAAAAGCTTAAAGAAACCCCAAATACATTTTCTGTTTTATTCAATACAAAATATTCATCTGTAGAAGACTTAATTTTTGTAGTTCTAAAGTAGACCAGAAGTAGTATTAGCAAAATTATTCCATAAGCTATGACTGAATTCATCTACAATTCTCCCTTAAAATATTGGGATCAAAGAACTGTTTTCCCTTCGTTGGAATTATCCAACAGGTTCTTACGGTCGGTTTTTAACCCTCTCAGCCCTTGCTCCCGCTTTTTTATATTACCCATAATCATACTTCTTATTAGATAGTTTTCATAAATGTTAAGCTAGCAAAATGGTGAAAAGAGAAAATAAAAAACTGGAAAAACCATCAATTTTTACTACGGTTATTTGTTTGTTTGCAGCAGCTTTCATGTGGGGATCTAGCAATGTTATTGCAAGAAGTTTACTAATTGAAGGTGTCGGCGAAATATTTCTTGTAACAGCAAGAGTTACTATCATTGGATCTTTATTATTCACTTATTATCTTATTTTTAATAGAGAAAAATTTAATAAAAAACTATTAAAAGAGGCCTCATTAGCAAGCTTCGCATCTATATTTTTGGTTGGTTGGTCTTTTATTTTTTCACTTCAATATATTTCTTCTGGTTTAGTAACTTTAATGATTAGCTCAGCTCCAGTATTTACAGTTATGTGGTTAAAAATATTACTTAAAGAGGAAAAGGTTTCAATCTCTAAGTACATTGCTATAGGCACAGGTTTCTCTGGAATTGCTTATCTTTTTATATCAAGAGAAACTGGATTACTAGATCAAGGAAATATATTTTTAGGAGGGTCACTAGCATTTATAGGGGTCCAAGGAATAGCTTTTGCAACCGTATTAAACAGAAAATATGCTCCAAAGTATAAAGTTAGTAGCTGGTTAACATATCAATACCCTCTAGTTTTGATACTTTCTTGGGCTGCATTTTTTATTTCAGGTGTTGGAATAGAGAGCCTTGAACCTAGTCAGCAGTTAAGATTAGCAACACTAGTTGTATTCAACCTTGGAGCCTTTATGTCTTTCACCTGGTTAATTCAAAGAGTAAGCGCATTGTTAGTGGCAACAGTAGATTATTTAGTCCCAGTAGTTGGAGTTACAGCTGGTGTAATATTTCTCAACGAAGTTTTTAATATAAATATTGTTATCTCTGGAATATTTATATTTATATCATTAGTTATAAGCACACGAGAAGAATTTTCAAATTAATTAAATTGAATTTAACTCTTTTTTAACTTTTTTCAAATCCTGCCAAGTCAGCCATTTAGGTTTACCCTTATTTTTTGAAGGGTTTCTAAGCAAGTAAGAAGGATGGAATATAGGCATATATTTAATATTATCTTTCTCAATCCATTGACCTCTTATTTTTGATATTGGTTCATTAATTCCTAAAAATGATTGAACAGCAGTTGATCCAGCGAGAATAATAATTTTAGGCTTGAGTAAATTAACCTGTTCACTTAACCAGGGCATGCATGCTTCTGACTCAGCAGCGCTAGGTTTTCGATTATTAGGAGGCCTACATTTTACAATATTTGTTATGTAGCAATCTTCTAAAGGATCTATGTCAACTGATGAAAGAGCAGTATCAAGCATTTTTCCAGCTCTTCCAACGAATGGTAAACCAGTAATGTCTTCCTGTTCGCCAGGACCTTCACCTATTATTAGAACTTGAGCAGACTCATTTCCTTTTCCAACAACTACATTTTTTCTAGTTTTAGAAAGATTACAAGAAGTGCATTCAACACATTCAGAATTTAATTTTTTCAATGAAGAGTAATTTTTCATATATAGCTAAGTTTAATACCCCAAAAAATGAGAAAACCCTTGAATACTCCGCTTATTCAGTTTCCTGAATTAACTTGCTTCAAGGGTTATCTCTAACCCTTCTTGTAATGAT
>PBPX01000036.1 GCA_002724835.1 Actinomycetota bacterium
TCATGAAAAAGAAAATACACAAATAGACTTTTATTTTGATTATATTTTTGTCGATATGCAGGTACAAAATAACGGAGGGCCGTCGATAATTAGAGAACTAAAAAGAAAGGATTCTACTAAGAATTCATTCTTTGTACTCCTTGCAGACAGAGAAGCTGATGAAATACAGGCTAAAAGAGTTGAATCTAATGGTTTTATGGTTAAGCCAATTACTAAAAGTAAAATAAATAATCTCTTTAATTTAAACTAAGATGCTTTAAAATNTATATATACATATTGAGTACTAACTTAGACATAATCCTATATTTACTAATCTTTACTTGTTTAGTATTCTCTGCCTTGCTTTCTGGGTCTGAGACAGCAATTACATCATTACCAAGAGAAAAAATTCATCAGCTTGATGACTCAAAAAAGAACAAACGAATAAAGCGTGCAAAAGATAAAATCGAAACAACAATTGGTGGAATACTAGTAGCAAACAACTTCGTAAACATCCTTATGGCTTCTCTGGCAACAATATTATTTGTAAGAAGATTTGGAGAAAGAACAGGTGGAATTTATGCGACACTCTTTATAACAATTCTTGTTCTTNTATTTGGAGAAGTTACACCAAAAACTCTNGCTACAAGAAAGCCNTTGGAATTCTTTTCTAGAACATCAATTCTTATAGACTACCTTTCAAGAATTTTTGCACCTTTTACAAATTTAATTACTGGATCAATAAATAAGTACGGAACAAAAAATGTTGGGGATATGGACGGAGATAATGAAATTACAGAAGCTGATATTCAAGCACTAACAGCTTTGGGTGAACAAGAAGGTCAAATATTACCGGCAGAGAGAGAAATTATTGATTCATTACTCGAATTTTCTGATAGGCCTATTAAAGAAATCATGACACCTAGAGTAGATGTTTTGTTCCTATCAACACCACTATCTATAAAAGATATAAGAACAATAGTAAACGAAAAAAGAATCTCTAGAATGCCNGTTTCTAAAAGTGAATCTCTAGATGATACTTATGGCGTTGTATATGTAAAAGACCTTTTGAATCTTAAGCTTGATTCAGATGCTTTAGAAATTGAAAACTTAGTTAAAGATGTAATATATTTACCAGAGTATACAACTGTTCTTTCAGCTTTAAATATATTAAGAGAAAACAAATCTAGCTTTGCNTGTGTCATTGATGAAAATGGTGGAATTGAGGGTGTAATTACAATTAAAGATGTTCTTTCAGAATTTGTTGGTGACCTTCCAGANGAACACGATCAAAGATTTTCTGGAATCAGAAGGCTTGGACCAGGACAATGGAGAATTGATGGGAAGACTGATATTGATGATTTCGAAGAATTTTTTGGCTTAGAACCTAATGTAAAAGACGTTGCAACTGTTGGTGGACTTTTCTTGAGCCATTCNGAGCAACTTCCAAACGAGGGTGAAAAGATNACTATTGATGGTCTTGAAATTACAGTTCTAGATATTGAAGGTAGAAGNATCGATTCAGTTGTTGTAAAAAAGATAGCAAAGAAATAAGATTTTTATAATCAACTAAACTCAATACTATGGCATTATTTTGGCAAATCGTATCATTACTATCTGTATGGTTNCTTTATGGANTGGCAGCTTCTTTTTTCGTTAAAAATGTTAATAAAAGAGACTACCTTCTTTTAATCTCTTCAGGTCTAATTGGCGGTTTACTTGGAGGTAGAATTGGCAATATTTTAGATGTACCAGAAAACATTTGGTGGCTTAGAGAAGTTATTAAATTTGGAATAACAATACTTTCTATGCATACTCTTCATAATGTTTTCAAATGGAGAAAATATAAAAAGTAGTTACTTTTTAGGAATTCTTGCTGCTTTTAAAAGATTCCCATTTTCATCTATCAAACCGCACCTTTTAGAAAGTAATTTTGGATTAAATGAAAATAAATTTTTTTTCCATGTTGCAATGTATCCATAACCACCGACAGCATCCAACCTTCCTGTTGCTTCATCTAATTCTGCAGTTGAAGGTGCAACAACAATAGGGAGGTCATCTTGATAAAGCGCATCCCAATCTTCTGAGATTGAAGCCTTCCCTGATTTGAGAAGAATATTGAGAATATCTTCAGTCATCTTTTGAAATCAATTCTTCNAACTTTGACATATATTCATCTTCATTTTGTCCATTCAAGGTTAAGTCAAATGATGTATCTTTTTTAATTCCTAGCTTTAATATCCCAATCATGCTTTTGCCGTCTACTTCTTGGTCGTTATAAGAAATAATTACTTCTCCATCAAACTCTTGAGCTATTTTAACAAACTCAGCTGCGGGTCTTGCATGTAANCCCACAGAGGATCTAATAGTTAAGTTTTTTGTAGTTGGCATCTAATTATTTTAACTTACTTAAATATATTTCCAANTCACTATCAACGTTCCAAAAATCTGTAAAAAACTCTTCNGTACCNTTTTGAAATAGTTTTTTAAATTCTTTAAATCCATCTATATCATCTAAATCTTCATTTAATAAAATTTGAAATACGGATTGAAAAGTTTCTATATTTGAACTATTTTTCAATAGCAAATCTAGTGGTGCNTGAAACCTTTCAGACTTATTAAATTTTATTAAGGGATTTCTCGCAACACGTATCAGCTCATCTTTTACTTCTGGAGCAGAAAATCGTTTGAGAATTGTCTGCTTGTAATCGTCAACATCTTTAGTAGCTCTGTCAAACAAAAGGTAAGCTTCTCCCAATGAGTTGATTGCATTTTTTGAGAACTCAATATTTTTGCTATCATCAAAAAGTTCATGCATAAATCTCTTATTGTTAGCTAAACCATAATAAGCTAACTGAAGATGCAATCCATTTAAAATCCACAATTTTTTAATAAATTCTTTTTCATAATCTCCATAACTCACAACTTCTGAAGATTTAAAAGGTTTAATTGGTTGGTCTTCTAATACAATAGAACCAAACTCTTCAACGGTAACATCGAGTGACTCTGTTGATTGTGGAGGGACAATTTTATCAACTACAGCGTCGATAATATCTANNTTGTCTATCTCAACTTTTGCTTCTTTATATGCTGTTGATGAGGCTCTATATTTATTCTCAAAAGCTACAAATACTGGACTTTTTTCGAATTCTANATTCACCATACTATTAATGACACTTAATAAATGATTTGGTCCAACAGAAGTAGTTATTAAGTCTGCTTTTGATAAAGCTAATTCCAAATCGGCTAAATTATTTAATTCAATTCCAGAAAAGTTTTCAACGAACAAAGTATTTTCTTTACTGTTTAAAAAATTCGACACTTGATATTGATTTACTGAATTTAATTTAGAGATTAAAAGACTATCAACGTCAACAAAGGTAACTTCAAATCCGTTGTCTTGAAGGACGGGAGCTATAAATCCCCTTCCAATATTTCCTGCACCAAAGTGGACGGCTAATTTATCCATTAGCTAAAAAGCTCATATATTTTATCAACTGAATCAATCTCCCATATCTTTTTTGCGTCTTCAGGATCTTCTATTAGGTCAGCAAGCTTACTTAAAACATCCATGTGTTCATCATCTTTAGCAGCTATCCCAACAATTATATGTGCCCTCTCACCATTCCAATCTACTCCCATATGAGATTGAATTATTGATATTGCTGTTTCATTAATATATTTNTTTCCATCTTCCATNCCATGAGGTATTGCCACTCCATTTCCTATATAAGTTGCAAAACCCTCATTTGCTAACTTATCAAGCATCGAGTCAATATACTCTTCTTGGACACTACCGCTGTCTTTTAGTAATTTTCCAGCTAGTATTGTTGCTTCTTCTTTGCTTGAAAGTTCTTGTGAGACAGCAATCGCTGTTTTTTTTAGAATTTCCATTATTTAAGCTGAGTGAATATCATTCCCTTTAGATAAATCATCAACTAATTTATTTATAGCTGGATCATTCATAAACATATTAAATGTTACTACTACTGAATTTTCTGCTACTTCTCTAGCTCTTCCAGCGAGACCTTGGTGAGCTACAACTACATCAGCATCTGCTGGGATAAGATTTACTGGAGAGTGTTCAACATTAATATCTAATCCTGCTTTAGTTAGCTTTTTTATTAAACCATTTTTTACCATCAGACTTGAACCCATTCCAGCTTCACATGCTAAAACAATTTTGTTTACTTCACTTGATGGTATTGAATCTTTACTCATATTATTTCTCCTCTCACGTTACATTATATAAAAAAGTTTGGGGAGGTAAAACCTCCCCAAACAAATTTTTAGCTTAAAGAAACTTAAGCAGTTGGAACGTTGACGTCTATTGTGTCTTCAACTCCAGCATCAGTTTCTGTTATTGGTCTTGCTCTTANGATGATTGTACCAACGACTGCAGCAGCAACTGCTCCAATCAATACACCACCTAGCACAGCAAAGTGTCCACCCTTAGGTGTAACAGCTAAGTATGCAAATATACTTCCTGGTGAAGGTGTTGCCACCAAACCAGCTCCAGTAATCTGGAACCAGAGGTCAGCAGAAATTCCACCTGCCCACATACTTAGGATCATAATTGGATGTCCTAAAACATATGGGAAGTAAATTTCGTGAATTCCTCCAAAGAAGTGAATGATTATGGAACCTGGAGCAGATTGCTTCCACATTCCAGTACCTGCAAACCAATATGCAAGCAACAACCCTAGACCTGGTCCAGGATTTGTTTCAAGCAAGAACCAGATGGATTGACCAGTTTCAGCAGCTTCAGCTGCTCCAAGTGGTCCTAATACACCGTGGTTGATTGCATTNTTTAAAAATAGTACTTT
Source organism: Actinomycetota bacterium (assembly GCA_002724835.1). GTDB lineage: Bacteria > Actinomycetota > Acidimicrobiia > Actinomarinales > Actinomarinaceae > Actinomarina. Next base: position 4,806 of record PBPX01000036.1, read on the forward strand.
NGCNACTTCAATAGGAATNTCTGCNANNGGNACTAGACCTGCGTCTACTAATGCACCAGCTGCATTTCCTAAGAAATCGGTTATTCCTTGNAGAATTGGACCGATAACNTTCTTGCTNACNACNGCAAGAATTGTTCCAAGGATACCTAATGAGAAGTTATCAACTAACATCTCAAAGCCTTCNGGAGTTGCAGGTTGCAAAGCTCCGTCNACTTTCTTTTGTACCCATGCTGCCAAAGGACCCATGGCCATAGCTCCTAAGAATTGAGGAGTAGTTGAACCNACAACAATAGCTGTNGTTACAACTGCACCAATTACACCACCTCTGTGTCCATGAACCATTTTTCCACCTGTATAACCAATAAGTATTGGTAACAAGCTCACGATCATAGGACCAACCATTTCAGATAGACCTTCGTTAGGTACCCATCCTGTTGGTATAAAGAGAGCTGTAATCAAACCCCAAGCAATGAAAGCTCCGATGTTAGGAATAACCATCCCTGCCATCGCGCCCCCAACGCGTTGTATGGATTCTTTCATTTTTCAATCTCCTTTGATTGATTAATTGTCGTATTTTTACGACATTACCTATTATATGAAACATCTTTTCTGTTTTCTTGATAAACAATGTGAAATTTAATTAATCAATGTAACTAATTTATTAAAAAAATGGTCTAGAAGACTATTTTTTTAATAAACAATGGCTGATTAGACTATAAAAATCAGTGAATTATTTAAAAAACCTAGTAATTATTGCTTTTTTGATCGCTGCTTTAGTAGCTATATCTTTTGGTGCTACAAAATCCTTAGTTGTTAATACCTCTAAGCCTTTAACAAATGCTATTTCTGGTTCTTTTAGCATTCCTCCATCAGAAGTACTGTTTAACGAAGAAGGCGTGACTGTAATTATTGAAAGAAGAAAAAAAGATGATGCCGAGGGAATAGTAAGCGACTGTTTAAATTATCACTCAGAAGAATATCCTGAATACAAAAACATATCCTGTAATTTGATTGTCAAAACAAACTTACTAATTGATAATAGTTGTGAATATATAGTTGGAACTTTGAATGAAAAAGAAGGGAAAAATATAATTAATTTAAGTATTAATCCCGATTGTTAAAATCGACTAATCAAAAATAGACCCTAAAAGACTATCTTCTTCTGTTTCAACTTCAGCTAATACTTCTCCAACATTTATTACCGAACCTTCTTCAATAAGTAACTTGGTTACCTTTCCTGTAAATGGAGAGTCAAGATCCATATCAACTTTATCAGTAGATATTTCTGCAATTATATCTCCTTTCTTGATTTCTGATCCCTCAGAAATATTCCATTTCAATAACTCTGCTTCAGTCATCTGATCAGACATCGCCGGCAATATTATATTTTCTTTACTCATTTTCAATTATTTCAATTATTGAATTTATAATATCATCTTTTTGAGGGATGACTTTATTCTCTAAATGTTTAGCTGAAGGCATAGGTGAATGTAGTCCAGATAATAATTTTGGTGGTGTTTTTATTTTTTTAAAAGCATCTGAGGAAACTACTCTTGTAATAATAGTCGAGCCAACGGAGCTATCACCAGAGGCTTCTTGACACATTAAAAGTCTCCCTGTTTTGTTTACAGAGCTTATGACTAGATCAACATCTAAAGGAGACAAAGTCATCAAGTCTATTAATTCAACTGAATACTTTTCTAATTGTTTATCCTTAATTGCCTCTTTAACAGTATTTACCATATTTGAATAAGAGACAACAGTAATGTCTGATCCTTCAGATACGATCTTTCCTTTACCTAGTAGAGATGAGTCTTTTGGAAAATCATTTGTCTCTACCTCTTCTTTAATTTTATAAATTAACTTATGTTCCATAAATATTATTGGGTTTCTGTCAACAAAAGACGCTAATAATAAATCGTAGGCATTCTGCGGTCCTGATGGTGTAACAACTTTCAATCCTGGGACATGGCAAAACCATGACTCAAGCGATTGACTATGTTGAGCAGCAGCGCCAGTACCTCCTCCGCTTGCTCCTCTCACAATTAACGGAACATCCACTGAACCACCATACATAAAATGTAACTTGGCAGCTTGGTTTACAATTGGATCCATCGCATTAACTATAAAATCACTAAACTGCATCTCCACAATTGGTCTCATTCCAGTTATTGCAGCTCCTACCCCGAGACCAGCTATAACGTCTTCTGAAATAGGTGTATCTTTTACTCTGTTCTCTCCGTATTGTTCAAGCAGGCCATCTGTTACTCCAAATGCTCCACCATATATACCAATATCTTCTCCTGCTAAAAACGCCTCTTCATAATTATCTAAACATAGAGAAAGGGCTTTTTTAATTGCTTGACCAGTTGACATTTCAGGCATAGGAGTCCTCTTCTAAGTTTGTTTCAGAACTTTCAGGTGACTCTAAAGCTTTTTTTACAGAATTTTTTATTTCTTCTTTTACTTCGTTTTCAATATTTTCTAAATCTGACTTCTTAAAACCTTCTTCTAATAATTTTCCACTAAATCTAATCAGCGGATCTTTTTCTTCTTTCCAAAAATTTATTTCTTCATCTGTTCTATATAAATTTCTATCTGATTTTGAGTGACCTCTATATCTATATGTGACACACTCAATAAACCTTGGCTTCCCTTTGGACAAGACACTTTCTTTACATCCAGCTACAGTTTCATAAACATTCTCAACATCGTTTCCGTCAATGGAGATACCTTCAATACCATAAGACTCTGCTCTTTTTATGATTGATCCTCCAGCAATGGCATTCTCAGAAGCCATTGACATTCCATATTGATTGTTTTCACATAAAAATATAACTGGTAATTCCCATAAAGAAGCAAGGTTTAGTGCTTCATGAAATGAGCCTTCATTAACTGCTCCATCACCAAAAAAACACAATATTACATTGTCTTTTTTCTGCATTTTTAAGGAGTGACCTGCACCAACTGCAATCGTTAGACTGCCTGCTACAACACCATTAGCACCTAGGTTTCCATTGGAAAGGTCAGCAATATGCATGGAACCTCCCCTTCCTCTACAGTATCCATCTTCTCTGCCTAATAATTCAGCAAACATTCGAAAAGTATCAGCTCCTTTTGCTAAACAGTGGCCATGACCTCTATGTGTTGAAGTAATTAAATCTTCTTTAGTTAAGGCAAGGCACGCCCCTGTAGCAGTTGCTTCTTGTCCTATTGATAAGTGCATTGTTCCATGCAAAATACCTCTTGAAAACATTTCTTCAAGAGCCTCTTCAAACAGTCGAATTAAAAGCATCGTTCTAAAAAGTTCTAATTTTTTATTATTATCTAAGCTCATTTTTTAATTCTTTTGTTTTTTACGTAATTCATTAATTAAGTTTTCAGGAAGCTCGACACTTTCCAAAGATATAGGATCTCCTGCTTTAATTGATTTAGTAACTGTTCCGCCCTCAAGTAATCCCAGAGGTGCTAAACCTTTTGAATCTGATACTGGATAGGCTACGCCGTAAGAACAAAATCCACCGATTCCATCTATGTTCTCGCCAGGTTCTAAATCTTTTTTTGCATGACCAACTACTTCAGAGATCCAAGTTTTAGGTTGCAATCCAGGTTCATTATTAATTACTGCCATTCCAACGCTCCTTGGTGCTTCAACTGAGGCTAAATGATATGGTCTATAAAGTGTGTAGTACGGCCCTTCTCCCATTGAGAGATACTCCATTTCTTCAATAACAGTAGGACTATCACTTTTAACAATAGAAAATACACCTGGCGCTGGTCCAAACGCAAAGTCAACTCTTCCAGAACTACTGAGTACTCCTCCGTCTTCTTCTGGAATTAGTTTTTTATTTAAATCTTTTACTTCAGAGATAGGTCCATTCATACCAATTTTGTCAAGAGGAAGGTTTATTCCATTCGACAGAGCAGTCATTTCAATCATAGTTTTACTTCCATCAACAAAACTTGCTAACATTTTAGGATTCATTTTTTTCTTGTTTGCTTCATCTTTTAATGAATCTGGTGTAGCTTTTTGATCCAGAGGATTATTTTTACCTTTGCCTACACAAACTACTTCAAATCCTGTATCTATTGAAAAGTCATAGAGCTCTTTGCAAACTACTGGCTCGTCACCATTCGCAACACTATAAACAACATCTTTTTGTTTTGATAACTCAGCTAAATATAAACCTATAGTTATATCTGTCTCTACATTAAGCATTAAAACATGTTTACCCGCTAACAAACAAGAGTGGGCAACCTCTGCTCCTACCCATGGAACTCCTGTTGCCTCATAAACAATATCTATTGGAAGCTCAGCGAGTGCTTTTACGTCTGAAACTACCCCTCCGTTTCCTTTTTCTATTGATGAGCTAGCATCAGCATCGTAACCTATTGAATTCACACCAGATAGAGTTAAAGCATTTTCTGCACGAGTCTTATCTATGTCTGCACAAGCAACTAGTTCCATTCCTTTTATCTTCCCAATTTGAGCAGCTAAACCTGTACCCATTTGTCCAGCACCTACTAGTCCAACCCTTACAGGTCTGCCTATATTTTTTTCTCTTTCAAGTAATGCTTCAGTTAAATTCATTAGTAAATATTTATTGTGTCACCAACAACTATATCGGGAATCTTTGAATATGAACAACTGACATCTCCTGGCAAAGCTGCTTCTTCTGCAGAATCTAGTTTTAATACCAAATGACCTAGATTTTTAAAATTTTCATTAGCAACCTCTCCAATAGATGTTACTTTTAAAACTTCGCCTGATAATTCTATAGTTGTACCAACAGCAATATCCCCATTAACAGGTTTCAACTCGTGTACTACTGCTACATCTTGGAGTTCTTCAGGAGCATTATCTCCAAAAAATACAACTATTCCTTCAGCTAAAAAAAGCTCTGATTGTTCCCCTAATTTGACAATTTTTGAGGAATATATTGACATTTAGGCTTCTGTTATTTGATCCTCAGAAACTCCAGATACAAAATTTTCTTCTTTAATGAATTGAGCAAGAGGTCCTGCTGGTGTTGTATCATGAATATCAATTGTTGGAACTCCCTTCATTGGATAAACACCGATTCTAGCTGTTCCTCCACAGTCAATAACCGCACAAGCCATTGCTTTGAAGCTTCCTTCTGGAGATGATTTAAAACCATCGAAGGCTTCTGCTCCTGTCATATCAGCAATTTTTTGAGCAACTGGATGTATTCCGCCACCTGTAATGCAAACTATATATTTTTTTTCAGAATCAGGGGCCACCTCTAAAGGACCTCCCCATCCACTTGGGCCAGCTTCAACTTTTACTTTTTTATATTCTGCCATTTTTACTCCTTAAATACTTGTAACGCTCTGATTTTACACAGAGCGTTACAATTTATAAAATTGTTTAACTAAATTTACAAACCTAGTGCAAACAAATAACCAACAACTACAGAAATTGGTCCAGTTATCATTCTACTTGTAAGAACTGCTGGAACTCCAACCTCTACAGTCTCAGGCTCAGCTTCGCCTAAGGCTAAACCGACGGGAACAAAGTCACACCCAACCTGGGGGTTAATTGCAAACAATGCAGGTAGTGCCATAGAAACATCAATATTTCCACGACCAATTTCTGTACCAACTAAGACTCCAACAATTTGTGCTATAACAGCACCTGGTCCTAGTAGTGGTGACAGAATAGGTATTGCACAAATGACACATACGATCATTAGTCCACCTAAGCTACTTGCAAACCCTTTTATTCCGTTAGCAATAATATCACCAACACCTGTTTCTAATATCAATCCAATGACAAAAGTCACAAATGCCATAAATGGAATAATAGTTTTTAGACATAGATCAACAGCATCTCGACCTGCTTGGAACAATGTTCCAACAACTCCACCTACTGATCTACCTATACGTTCTATTAAAGCTTGCATTATGCTCCACCTCCTTGGCGTGATTTCCACATCATGCTAAAGATGATGTCTGTCACAATACCTCGAATTAAGATAACAACCAATCCAGCAAGAAGATATCTTACTGCTAAAGCTGTCACCATATCTGGTGCAACTATTTCAACGCCAGCCGCGATTCCAAGCCAAACAAACAACTCACCACCATTTGCATGTGGGAATATGCCTGTGATTGGATGCACAAAGCTAACAGCTGCATCATAGAACGCTGGTTTGTTTTTTTCTGGTAAGAATGTTCCAAATGTATAGCAAACAGGATTAGTAAGCATAAATACTGCAACAAAGGCTAGCAAAGTATAACGTACTGGAACGTACATCCATCCTTCTTGCGAAGCCCATTTCGCAAAACCTTCAACCCTTTCTTCACCTATGAATTTAACGACAGCATTAACTGCTGTTAAAAACACAACTACAATTGGGATAATACCTGTGGTGAACCCTACAAAAACATCTGCAGCGGTTCTAAACACTTGTATAAACGCTTCGGCACCAGCCACTAAAGCATCCATAGTTTATCCTTTCTCTACTGAACTACTCTTTTTTTCATTATCAATTTTATTAATTAATGCTTCAACAGCCATCTTGGCTGCATCATAGAGTGGTTCTTGATTATCTGAATCTTTAATTTCAGATAAAGTTTTTCCGATAAGTGTTGATTCTTTTTTCCCTTTAGCAAATACAGTTGTACCTTCTAAAGTTACTGCATCAACAATTATTGAATCTTGATTGGCAGATACTGCTACGTAGATTTTTTTTCTGCCCCATTTTGGTTGATTAACACCAATAGATACAGTTAATCCTGGTCCCTTAAGTTCATTTACAATATTTAAGAAACTAGTAGCCTGTTCTTTGGCAAGACGCATTTGTAANACCCACATTAATGCAAGTCCAACAAACAATGCACCTAAGGCGTATGGTGAACTAAATATTTTTGTTCTCCCCCCCCCAACAACAAAATGTTATTAACTTAATTCTACAAAATAAGTTTTTGTCATGAGGGATAGTTCAGCAAAAAATGATTAAATATATGTAACTTTTATATATTTTTTAAGTGTAATTCTATTCTTCTATAAGCTTTTCAAGCTCAAATATATCCTCTATATATGTAACTTTCATATTTCTTGGATCGCCTGGAATAATCATTGCTTCCATTCCTAGGTACTTTGAAACACATTCTGTTGTATCTACTGCTTGCCAATTATCTAATTTTGCTAGCTCATAAGATTCCCATAGCTCTTTTGCTGGAAAAACTTGTGGAGTCTGGACTTCAATTATTGTCTCGTCTTCTTGAGTTATGCCACTATTCTCTTTTTGACTTAAATTTATTGAATCAAACCCGGGTGCAGATGCTCCGTATTTAATAGCTACATTTATTAATTCCTTTATAAGGTGTTCAGGCAAAAAAGGTCTTGCACCATCGTGAATCAAAATCATATCTCGCTCTTCAACTCGTTTTGATTCCTTTAAATAATTTAAGCCCTCATATTCACTTTCATGTCTTGAGTCCCCGCCAACAGTTACACCAATCAATTTTTTTGGGTCTACTAATTCAATTACATTATTGGTTTTGTCCCAATCTTCTTCTCTAATGACAAGAACTATAGAATCAATAAAGTCAGATTTTTCTAAAGTTTCTAATGGCCAACATAATGCTGGTCTTCTTCCTATTGGAAAGTAAACTTTATTTTCTTCATCAGAAAAACGGTTGCTAGATCCACCAGCTAGAAGAATTGCGTGCGTCTTCATGAACTTAAGTTTTTTAATTCGTCTCTAACTTCAGTTGAATTTTCAAGACCTAATATATTTTGTTTGATTTTATTTAAATCCATTTCTTTTATTTTATTTAGTTGCTGAAATACAAAAGGTGCTGCTGAAGGAGACATGCTAAATACTCTTAAACCTAAAATATAAAGAGCTGTTGCTGATAACGAATCCGATGACATTTCGCCACATACNGAAACTTCAATATTGTTTTTATTAGCTGTTGATATTACTTTGTCTAATGTTCTTAATATTGAAGGATGAAGAGGGTCTTGGTACTTAACGAGATTTGGATTGCCTCTATCTGCTGCCATAATATATTGTGTTAAATCATTTGTTCCTATTGAAAAGAAATCAACATATTTACAAAATTCTTCAATTAACAATGTTGATGATGGTGTTTCAATCATTATTCCTACTTCTGGTTTATTAACCTTTAATCTCTTCGCTATAGTTTCAACTATTTGATTTGATTCAAGAAAATCTTCAATTGTAGATATCATTGGAAACATAATTTTTACTCTATTAACACTTTGAGAAATTAATATTGATTCAATTTGTGTTTCAAATAATTCTTGCTTGTCCAGTGAAAGTCTTATGCCCCTTACACCAAGGAAAGGGTTCTCTTCCTCGGGGAGATCTAAATAATCAACTTGTTTGTCACCACCGATATCTAAAGTTCTATAAACAATTGTTCCAGAAAATTTTTTTTGTATATTTTCAAGTATTATTTTTTGCTCTTCAGTTGTTGGGATATTTGATCTGTCTAAATATATAAATTCAGACCTAAATAATCCTATTGAGTTTAGAAATTTGTGATTAAAAGAATTTATTTCATCATTCGAACCAACGTTTACCCTAAATTCTACATCTGAACTTTCATACACCTCTTTCGTAAATTCATTAACAATATCTTCTTGTATTTTTGATCTCTGGTTTATATCTTTAATCGTTTTTTTGTCAGGATTAACATTAATTTCGCCTGTTTCTCCATCGATAGAGAGCGTGTCTTTGTTTTTTATAGTACTTATTTGATCGCCAACACCAATGATGCAGGGAATCCCTAGATTTTTTGCGACAATTACAGCATGTGAGGTGGTTCCTCCTTCTTTTAGAATGATTCCATTTATATTGGTCATATTCATTGATGAAGTATCAGCTGGGGTCAAATCATCAGCTACAATTATTGAATTTTCTTCTAGTTCTACTGAAGAGGTAATATTCTGCATTGTGTTTATCAAGTGTTTTCCAACTGATAATACATCTTCTGCTCTTTGACTAAAATATTCATCATCCATTGACTTTAAAATCTCAGCATTTGCTTTAAAAATATCAAACACTTCTTCTATAGAAGTGTTGTTATTTTCATTTATTCCATTAATAACTTCGGGATCTTTCATTATTAAAATATATGCATCTAGAACATCTGCTTCGTCTTTTCTATTATTTTCCTTAAACTCTTTTATCTGTAAACTAAATTTCTCAGTTAGTATTTTGACAGCTTCTTCAAAAGGCATCTCAGCTTTAATGCTTAGATCAACTTCATTTTCATAAGTGAACGCACTTCCAATAGCTATCCCGATAGATACACCATTTCCTCTAACAGTTTTCATTATTTCATCAAGTTACACAAAAAAAATGTATTTTGCAATGACGGATTAATTCAAAATCTTATTAGTTTTAATATGTGAAGTTTTTATTAATTGACTTTAAAGACAATCCAACAGTTGGGTATATAGACTATTCACCAGAAAGTGGTGTGGACTTTTTTAATAGAAAAGAGTTTAGTAATATTGCAGATGTTATAAAAAATTATAAAGAAGAGTCTTGCATATTGATTGATGAACTTTCAGGAGAAGACTCCTTCATTACTGTTGCTATTAAAAGACTGTTAGATTCTGACTATAAGTTAACTACTAAAAATATAACCAATGCGATAAAAACAATTGACTCATCAGGAAAAGTTACTTCTCACCTTGATAGAGAAAAGTACAAGAGGTTATCTACTCCGATTAAAATAGAAATTAAATCTCTTAAACAATATTTTGATAATTTTTCAGAATGGAGTTTTGAAAACTATCTCAAATTAAATAACTTTACTTACAAACAATATCAAGCAATAGAAGAAGGTCTCACCTTAGAGTCTAAGTAAACTTGTAAGACTCCAACTGATATAACTATTGAAAAACCAATCACCTGTCTAATGTCGAGCGTTTCATTTAAAATAAATGCACCTAATACAACACCAGTAACTGGTTCTAAATATGTTATGGTGCTTACAGCCAATGGCTTAATTACTTTAACAACATACCAATAAGTTGTTAAGCCTAAAGCAGTTAAAAACAACCCCAAGAAAAGACTGGTTAAAATATTTGAAATCATCCAATCTAATGAATCGAATGTAAATTTTATGAGAATAATAGCTGCCACTATTAATTGTGAAAAAGCAACTTTTAACCCTCCTAATTTAGAAGAGTATCTTTCTCCAATCGTAATTATAAAAGCCAAACTTATAGCACTAAGAAGACCGTAGATAATTCCGGTGTTCGATTTTACATCTACTAAATCAAGTAAGAGATACAGGCCTAGGAATCCTGAGAGAATTAATAATATTTGGTAAGATTTAAGTTTTGTTCCTCTTGCGTACTCAATAAATATAACAAATATTGGATAAGAAAAGACTAAGCCTATCCCTACTGCAACAGAATTGAGTTCTATTGATTCAAACATTGTGACCCAATGAATTGCTAATAACGGTCCTAGTATTAATCCAGGTTTAATAAGCTCTTTTAAACTTACGTCTTTGTTTAATAAAATTATCCCCAAAAATATTGAACCAATAAATGTTCTTACTCCAACAAGTGAAATTGAATTAATTTCAGAAGTTCTAATGATTAAAGGTATTGTTCCCCAGGAAACTGCTAAAACAGTTATGGCTAAATAAGCCCTAAGAACTTGATTCACTATTCTTCTTGTTTTGAATAATTGCTAAATTGAGTGTATTCCTTACTAAAGTAAAGATCGACTTTTCCAGTTGAACCTGATCTATGTTTCACTATATTTACTTCTGCAACTCCTGGTCTTTCAGTAGCAGGGTTNTAGTAGTCATCTCTATAAAGCATCATTACAATATCTGCATCTTGTTCAATCGCACCGGATTCTCTAAGATCTCCAAGCCTTGGTCTTTTATCTTCACGTGCTTCTGCTGCTCTATTCAACTGAGATAAAGCTAGTATTGGAACTTTCAATTCTCTTGCTAAGTTCTTAAGGTTTCTACTTATTTCAGCAATTTCTTGTTGTCTNTTATCNCCAGACANTCCTTGCATTAATTGAAGATANTCAACAACAATTAAATCAAGTCCTTTTGAAGCTTTAAGTCTTCTTGACTTAGCTCTGATATCAGTAACTGTAATTACAGATGCATCATCGAAATATAGAGGCATGTTGTTTACTTTAGAAGCGGCTTCAACAACTCTTGACCACTTTTCTGGACCTAACTGGCCTTTCCTAGCGTCTCCAGATGTTACTTTTGCTTCTGAGAATAAGACTCGTTGGACTAATTCTTCTTTTGTCATTTCAAGAGAAAAGAAAGCGGTTACTTTTTTTTCTTTTGAAACATTCGTGGCAATATTTAAAGCTAATGATGACTTACCCATGCTTGGACGAGCTGCAATAACTACAAGGTTGCCATCCTGTAAGCCGGCCAGAGTTGAATCTAAGTCTGCAAAATGTGTAGCTAAACCAGACAAACCTGTACCTTGGTTTTCAATTTCTTCTATTCTTTCAATAGCGCCATCTAAAACATCTGATACTCCAATTAATCCTTCTCCTATTGCGTCGTCAGAAGCACTGAAAATTGACTGCTCTGCTTCATCCATAACATTATGGATATCCTTATCAGTTGCATAAGCTAAGAGTTCAATCCTACTACTTGCTTTTAAGAGCTTTCTTCTATTTGACTGTTCTTGTACTATCTCGATATATCTTTCAAAATTTGCCGAACTTGGTACGTTTTCAACTAATCTAGCAATACTCGATGTTTTAAGACTTGTTGTATTCTTCTTATCCTTAAATACAACCTCTGAAACAGTCACTGTGTCAATAGGTTTTCCTGAATCAAATAATTCTTTCATAGCTTCAAAAATTGTCTGGTTGGTTGGGCTGTAAAAATCATTAGATTTTATTTCTTCCATCAACCTGCTTGATGCGTCTCTAGATAATAAAGCACTTCCTAATAATGCTTCCTCTGCTTCAATGCTGTTTGGTGGAGTTTTTTGAAGGCCTGTTGTATCTCTTGAAGAAACTGCTTCTGGTCCAGCCATTATCCTGACTCCGGATTTACTTCAAGAACAACATCAAAGTCTACGTCTTCACTTATTCTAATTTTTATATTGTGGAGTCCAATTTCTTTTACTTGGTCATTTAATTGAATTTGACTTTCTTCTATTTTGAAACCAGAAAATTTTTCTATTGCCTCAACAATTTCATTGTTTGCTACTGCAGCATAAAGAGTGCCTTCATCTGTTGACTTTTGAGAGATAACTAAATGCGCATCTGCGAGTGCAGCCTTGATAGATTCTGCTAATTCTTCACTCTCTGAAATTTCAGCAATTCTTTTTTCTTGAATTTTCTCAGCAATTAATACATTAGAATCTGTAGCAACGATAGCTAAATTTTTTGGAAGAAGATAGTTTCTTGCGTATCCTTTTGCTACATCAACAATGTCTCCCTTTCTTCCAAGTTTTGCAACATCTGAATTAAGTATTAATTTCATCTTCTGTTGTAGGATTGTTTATATGTGCTCGTCGTTACATATGGCAGTAAAGCAAGCTCTCTGGCTATTTTTATAAGCCTCGCTACTTTCTCTTGCTCTTGCTTTGTAATTCCTGTAATTAAACTAGATCTAATTTTTCCTCTATCTGAAATAAATTTCTCTAGTAACTTAACATCCTTATAGGTTGCCTTAGCAATCTGTTCTTTTGTTATTCTTCTTTGCTTTGGAGCCTCGTATTTTGAGCTCTTAAATTTTGATGTTCTTTTTTGCTGTGCCATAGATATTCCTTAAAAAGGTGCTTCGTTTTCTTCGAAGTCATCTCTAGCTTTTGGTGCATCAGTACCAGATGCTGAACCTCCAGATGATGTTCTTTCTATATTGGCACGTGCCCATCGTAAACTCGGAGCTACCTCGTCAATAGCTATGTCAACAACTGATCTATTTTGTCCTTCTTGATTTTCCCAAGACCTATAATTTAATCTTCCAGTAACTATGACTCTCATGCCTTTCTGTAATGAAGAAGCAGCATTTTCTGCCATATCATTCCAAACTGTTCCTTGAAAATACATTGGCTCTCCCTCTTCCCATGAACCGTCTGAATTTCTCTTCCTCTTATTTTGTGCAATCCTTATTTCAGCTAATGTTGCACCTGAATCAGTAACTCTAACCTCAGGATCTGCTGTTAAGTTGCCTACTATTGTTACTGTGTTATCTACCATTTTTATCTACCTCTAGCTTTCCATCTTTAACACTTTGTGTCTAATAACATCATCAGATATTTTTAGCACTCTATCTAGCTCATTTGGAAGATTTGCAGGACCTTCAAATGTTGTAATTGTATAAATACCTTCATCAAATGTATCAATTTGATATGCTAGTTTTCTCTTTTTCCAAACACCTTGTTCTTCAACCTTACCTCCATTTGAAGTAATAATTTCAGTAATGTTTTTGTGTATTTCTTCTACTGTATTGTCTTCAGTAGTTGGTCTCAAGATTGAGACTAAATCATATTTTTTCATTTTTCTCCTATGGACACTGTACGTGGCTTCTTTCAAAGCAGGTACTTATTAATTTAATACTAGATAAGACTTATGACAGAATTTTCTTAACTTCTTTTTTCCACTCTTTAATATTTTCTTCTGTGAGCTCTCCGGCCTCATAAGAATGGTTTTCAGTAGGAAAATCCCTATTTTCTATATCTTTTTTAAAACTTTTCATGCTTTCTAATACATCTTCATATTGGTTTGAATATCTTTTAACAAATTTTGCATCTATATATTCTTTTGATTTCATGCCAATCAAATCATGATAAACAAGAACTTGGCCGTCAACATTTACTCCAGCTCCTATACCAATTGTTGGGATAGATATATTTTCTGATATGGTTTCAGCCAGAACAGAGGGAACTCCCTCTAGAACAATAGCAAAACATCCAAGTTGATCTAATAAGACAGCATCTTCTAATAGTTTTGTTGCTAGCTCTAAAGTTTTTCCTTGTATTTTATAACCACCCATAACATTTTTTGATTGAGGTGTTAAACCTAGATGACCCATAACTGGTATTTCTGCATCAATTAAAGCTTCTATCATATTTTTTCTTTTAGAACCACCTTCTAATTTAACTGCGTCTGCTTTTCCTTCCTGTATGAATCTTGATGCATTGTAAAGTGTTTCTTTGGGGGTGCTGTGAAAACTCATGTAAGGCATGTCTGCAACTACAAGCGATGTTGGTTTAGCATTAGTAACTGCTTTAACATGGTGTAACATTTCATCAATAGTTACTGATAAAGTGTCGTCATGGCCAAGAACAACTTGTGCTAATGAATCACCAACTAAGATAATATCAATCTCTGCTTCTGAAACTGCTTTTGCTGAAGGATAGTCATATGCTGTCATCATAGAGATGACTCTTTCATTCTTTAAATTAACTATTTTAGGTACTGTATTTTTCATATTTATCTCTCCGCCTTATTGGTCGAAGGACTTATATCTATTTTATATTAAAAATTTCAATAAACAAAAACTTATAATTAATATCTAAAGTGCGTGAAAAATTTAAAATACCTTTTTCTATTAGTATTAATAACATGTAGCAATACACCTTTCGGAGGTTTTATGTCTGAACAAAATGAAAAAGCTTACTTTGCAGGTGGCTGTTTTTGGTGCATGGAGCCTCCTTTTGAAGCTCTAGATGGTGTAGTTGGGGCAACCTCAGGCTATATGGGTGGCACAACAGAAAATCCAACCTACGAAGAAGTCACAACTGGAAAAACAGGACATGCAGAAGTAGTTGAAATACTATTTGATCCAAATGTTGTCTCTTACGAAGAACTACTAGAAGTGTTCTGGAGAAATATTGACCCTACAGCATTAAACTACCAGTTCGCTGATGTTGGTTCTCAATATAGAACTGAGATATTTACTGTTGGTGATGAACAAAAGAAACTAGCAGAAAAGTCCAAAATTGAATTGGAAGAGTCAGGAAAATTTGATAAGCCAATTGTTACTGCTATTACCGAGGCTCCAGCTTTCTATATTGCTGAGGAGTATCATCAAGACTTTTATAAAAAACAAAGTGTTCGCTACCAACTTTATGCAAAAGCAAGTGGTAGAAAAGGATTTCTAGAAGAAACTTGGGGAGACAGCTAAGACCTTAAAGTTTTGTAGAGAGTTTCTTTCCATTTTTTATTATCTATTTCCCAACAGACGTTAATGTTTCTTTCGGTACTAGACCACCACTCATCTATATTTGGCTCATTTTCTCCAACATGTAATTGATCAACAATAGTCATTCCTCTAGATGGACCATCCAGCACAATTTTTACGTTATGTTTAGATACTCTTTTTGCAACATCTTCATCTAAAGCAACTGCCATAGCAACAGGGTCAGGCAATCCAAGACCTGGGTCGCCTAACCAATTCTGGCTTGAATCTAGTGCATGCTTATTACAATCTATAGCAAAATCTCCTTTTTCCGTTTTAAAATTATATACATGCTCCATTTCCTCCTCGGTCAGATTTGCTTCTCCTCTACAAAGTTCCCACCCAACCATTGTTATATCAGGATGTTGTGATTGAAAGACTACATCGGCCGCTTCTGGGTCACACCAGATGTTATATTCTGCAGCAGGTGTGACATTTCCAACTGTATTAGAGGCACCTCCCATAATTACGATATTTTTTAACATTAAGAATGCATCAGGATATTTTGAAATAAAGTTTGCAATATTAGTAAGAGGGCCGAGTGTTACGAGTGTTATTTCATTTGGGTTTTCATCAATTAAATTTTTTAGTACTTCTATAAAATCATCAGATGATTCTGTATGTTTTGGATCAGGATAATTCATGCCTCCCATGCCATCTGGTCCATGAAACCAATCAGCATGTTCTGTTTTCTTAACTAAAGGTTTCTCAGCACCAACGTAAACTGGAATATTTTTTTTACAAAGCTCAACCGTATATCTAGCATTGATACTCCCTTGCTCTATAGGCATGTTTCCTGATACTATGCTTATCCCAAGAACTTCAACATCATCCCACTCTAAAGCCATAAGAATTGCAACTGCATCGTCAGATGCTGTATCAGTATCAATAAAAAATTTTCTTTTACTCATTTAATAAACAGGTTATCAAATAGCTTACAAACTATCACAATATTTTCTAAGAACTTGTTTTGGGTAACCATCGCTTACAACAAAGTCTGGATCAGGAGTTAATGTATTTTGTGATTTTATCATCATAAGTTCTCGAAATTCATCTGATGTCCTCCAGTATCTTATACTAAATTCTTGATTTTCCTCCCACCAATCAACCTCATCTTGAATTGTCCATTGATTGTTTATTGATAAAAGATGCTCTTCTAATGCTAAATTAGCCTCTTTTGAATCAAGAAAATTATTGTAAAAACCTTCTAAAAGATTTTCAAAAAAGACTCTGTTGATTACATACTTATCTCTTATGTTGTCTATTCCAGATAGTCCTATTTTGTTAATTCTCAGTGCTTCGTAAACATAATCTAACTTTGTTGCATCTATGCTGGAATATGATCTATATATTTCACTTTCGTATGCTTCAATCTGTATCTCATCGAATACTTCTTCAATTTCATCAGCTAATTGAATACAATTATTTATTTTTTCGTTTAACTCAACCACTTCTAGATCTTCAGTTGGTGTACAAAATAAAAAAAGAGTAAATATTAAGAGTTTGCTTGTGTTTTTTTTCTTCATTCTTAATGAAATCCTAGTAGAAAAAATAAAATTACCTCTTTATAATTTTTTCATGAAACCAAAAATCTGTGTAATCGGAAGTTCAAACATTGATCAATTCTCATATGTTGATGACATCCCTGGAGATGGTGAAACTGTTTTTGGTAATTCTTATGAAACAGGCTTTGGAGGAAAAGGAGCCAACCAAGCAATCATGGCTGGGCTTCTTGGTGCTGAGACAATCATGATAACTTGTCTCGGTAGCGATATATTTGCTGAGTCAACTATTGAAAACTACAAAGCTAACGGAGTAAACGTTGATTTTGTTCAAAGAGTTGATGGATCGAGTGGTGTTGCTCCTATCTGGGTAGACTCAACTGGTCAAAATAGAATCATTGTTATCCCCGGTGCTAATAATTTAATTGATTCTGATAAAGCTATTACATCTATAGAGCAGATTGATGACCTCTCTGTTCTAGTTGGACAATGTGAAATCCCGATGGAAGTGAATCAAGCAGTTTTTGAATATGCAAGGAGTCAGGATATAACTACTATTTTTAATCCAGCACCTGCTCAAAAACTTGAGAAGGACTTTTTAGAACATGTTGATTGGTTGATTCCAAATGAAAATGAATTTGAAGTTATCAGTGGCCTGGAAATAAATGATGAAAACTTAATTGAATTTAAAAATCAAATAACTTGTGAACTGATTGTGACCTTAGGAGAAAAGGGTGCAGCTTTAATTAGTAACGATGCTGTTGCTTACTTTGAAGCACCAAAAGTTGATGCAATTGATACGACCGGAGCGGGTGATGCCTTTATTGGTGCTTTTGCATTTGGGCTTGCTTCATCAAAGAGCGTAGATGAGTCCATTAAAATAGCTATAGAGAAAGCAAGCTTATCCGTTACAAAAAAAGGGACTCAATCTTCTTATATAAATTAGTCTTTTTTTCTAATATCTTTTGTTCTATTTAGCCAAGAAATAGTTACCAATATTGCTATAACAAATATTCCTACTCCAAAGTATTCATGTTCAACAATCTTAAAATCTGAATTTGAAAAAAATACTCTATCAATTAAAGAAGAAAAAAATCTTAATATAATTCCTGTACCTACAAGTGTTATGAAAGAACCTACAAATTTATTAGGTAATTTATCTTCCATTTCATTCTTCTTCTATATAACTTTTATTAAACATCCAAATAATCGTATATATTAAAGCTAATGCAAAAATGTAATAATTAAAATTGGGCAAATCCCCAATTCCCAAATTAAATATAGCATCGATTATTGCAGTAAATATTCTTAGTAATATGCCAGACCAAATTAATCTCCAGATATCAAACTTTTTAAAAATTGAAATAATATTTCCACTATCCATGAATTAAATTTTACTCGATTTTATATATTATTAACTCTCAATTTTTAAACTTGATTCCAAGATAATCTTTGTAGCATCACTTACTGATTTAAGATAGTCATCCTTTGATAGAGCTTCTTTTCTATTTTGATCTCCATAAACTACTAAGAGTGCTCCCGTTCTAATCCTTCTATAGCTACCAACAACAAATAAAGTTGAGACTTCCATTTCTGAACAAAGCACTCCTCCTTTGACCCAAGCGTCCCATTTCTCATTTAATTCATGCGAGACTGGCATAGAGTCAGGATCATGTTGGCCATAAAAAGAGTCTTTTGATTGTACAACGCCGACATGATAAGTTGTACCATCCGCTTTCGCAGCTTCTTCTAATGCAAAAACCATATCAGAAGATGGAACAGCTGGAAACTCCATCGGCATATACTGTGGAGAAGTTCCTTCTTGTCTAACGGCACCATTAGCAATAACTAAGTCTCCTATTCTTGTGTGCTCTTGCATTGCTCCAGATGTTCCAAGACGAACTAAAGTTTTCGCACCTATGTTTGCTAACTCTTCAACAGCTATTGCAGCTGAAGGACAACCGATTCCGGTAGAAGTAACACTTACCGGTCTTCCCTTGTATGTTCCTGTAATTGTTTTGTACTCTCTGTTATAAGCGACTTCTTTTGCGTCATCAAAATGTTCGGCAATAAAATCTACTCTTCCTGGGTCACCTGGAAGAATTACAAAATCAGCAACATCTCCTTCTTTTAATTGAATATGATATTGACGATCTCCATCAAGCATTGATTTTTTTTCTGGCATAAATTTGATGATATCAAAGCAAGAGCCCAAGGTCACTAAGTTTTTTAATAAATATGTAGAAATTATCAATAAAACTGATACTTTATAGATATGAATATTCCACAAATTGAATTTCCAAATTCTGATTCAGAGTTTATAAAGAACCCTTACCCCTATCTAAAAGAACTAAGAGAATCATCTTCTTTACATTTGGATACATTGAGCGATCTTGCTTTGATTACAAGATTTGAAGATGTTAAAAATGTACAAACTAATAAGTTCTTTTCTTCTGCTGATCCAGAAGAAATAGAAAACCCGAATAGAAACGAAGAAGAGCATGAATATTTTTGGAAAACAGAAAACTTCTCTCTATTAAATCTTGAAGGACAACTTCATAGCGACCTTAGAGGTCTCGTTGCAAAAGCTTTCTCAAATAGACAGGTCCAAGAGTTAAGACCATTTATGGAAAAAAGATCTTCTGACCTTCTTTCTGAAGTCAATCATAAAGAATTTGACTTATTAAAAGATTATGCTCAACCATATTCAATATCAGTTATTGGTCAGCTACTAGGTGTCCCGGAAGAACAATATGATAATTTTCTCTACTGGTCAAATTGTATTGTAAAAATGTATGATCTTAAAGTCAGCGCCAAGGATGGGGAAGAAGCTGAACAAGCAGCTAGAGATTTTTATGAATATATTTATAACTTGATAGATGAAAAAGTAGAGAACCCGCAAAATGATATGATCTCTAGGCTTTCCGAAGTTTCGGAAAATGATCAAAAATTAACAAAGGATCAAATAATTTGTACTGTAATACTTCTACTAAATGCCGGACATGAGGCAACTGTAAATACAATAGGAAACTCTATAGTTGCACTTAATCAAAATAATATAAGTACAGAAGGTCTTAATGAAAAGTATGAAATTAAAAATATTATTGAAGAACTTATTAGGTGGGATAGCCCTCTTCAGTTTTTCCAAAGATGGGTACTAGAAGACACAGAACTTGGTGGTTATGAATTGAAGAAACATTCAAAAGTCGCAATGCTTCTCGGATCAGCAAATAGAGATGACGGAGCTTTTAAAGACGCTGCCAGTATAAATTTTGAAAGAGAAAATTTAAATCATACTAGTTTCGGTGGGGGTGTCCATTTCTGTCTTGGAGCACACCTCGCTAGATTAGAACTTGAAGTTTCTTTATTGAATCTTTTTAAATATGATGTAAAAGTCCTTAAAGAGCCAGTGAGAACAGGTGCTTTTGGTATAAGAGGTTTTAAAGAAGTACTAGTCTCTACTTAGCTTATAGTCCTTCTATTGCTTCAAGTAGTTCATCAATATTATTAACTGTCTTATTTATCATTCCTTCAACAAATAAATTCCTATATCTTCTTTCCTCAGCATTTATAGCAATAACGGGTCTTTTATTTGCATAGGTAAAACCAATTTCAGATGAAGTTCCTGAATCAATATCTTGGCCTGTAATTAATGCAATTGTTAAGTCAGAGTCAATTAGAGCATCCAGATCATTTTGAAATATTTTATCCTTTGTTGATTGCTTCATATCGGTTCCTTTTAATTCTGCCGGATCAATTCCTGTTTGATCTCTATGTGGGACGAAACATTCATAACCTGCTCCCTCTAAAACTTCTGCTATATCTTCTAGATATTTTTTTTCATGTACATTAAATAACGGGCCTGCTAGATATATTTTTTTAATCATATAAATAAAATTAATTTCTTTCATTCATATATCAAGTAAAAAGGAGTTAAATTTTTCGCTTAAATAAATTAAAGTATATAAACTCTACCTATGGGGAAACCAAAAAAGTACGGAATCAATACTCGAGCGCTTCATACAAAAAAAAGAATAGAATTACCAACTGGAGATGTCATGTCTCCACTCCACCTAACATCTACTTATGAAAACCCTGTACCAGGTGAATCTGAATATTTTTATGGAAGAGTGAACAATCCAACTAGAGAAATCTTTGAAAGAACTATTTCCTCTCTGGAGGGAAATGAAAACTATGAAGAAATTCCTGGCTTAGCTATGGCTTCAGGTATGGCTTCAGTAGCATTGATTGCTGAGCTTATTAAACCTGATGAGAATGTTGTTATTACAAAAGATGTATACGGAGGAACAACAAATTTTTTCGCAACAATTGCTAGGAAAAGAGGTCTTGAGGTTAATTTCTGCGATATGTATGATCTTGAAAAGCTAGAAAGCCTAATAAACAATAAAACGAAGCTTGTTTGGATTGAATCACCATCTAATCCAAATATGAATATCTATGATTTAAGTAAAATTTCTGAACTAGCACACAATGAAGGAGCTTTATTGGTAGCTGATAGTACATTTTGTACTCCATTTATTACTAGACCATTTGAACATGGGGTAGACATTATTATGCACTCTACTACTAAATATATTGGTGGACATAGTGACACATTAGGCGGTGTAGTTGTTGTAAATAATTTAGAAATCCGTGAAACTCTTTATGAATATCAGAAAACAAGCGGTGGAATAATGTCTCCTTTTGATTCATATCTATGTCAAAGGGGTCTTTATACTCTTGGTCCGAGAATTGAGTTACATTCAAAAAATGCTCATCAATTAGCAGAGTATCTTTCAACATCTGAACATATAAAAGAAGCTCGTTATCCAGGATTAAAAGATAGTAAAAATCATGATATTGCTAGTAAGCAGATGGACTATTTTGGTGGAATGTTAAGTTTCTTTTTAGAAGACCATATAGATCAGCCAACATTTTGGGAGTCGCTAAATCTTTACAAGCTTGCAGTAAGCTTAGGTGGGGTTGAAACATTAATTGAAGTCCCCTATTTAATGACTCACGAAAAAGTAACTGGCTTAGAAGGAGAAGTTATTAATAACGCTCCAGAAGATTTAATAAGAATATCAGTGGGTATAGAAAATATAGAAGATCTTATTGACGATATGGATTCAGCCCTCAATGCAAGCAAAAAATAACTCTCTTCTCTCATACAAGCCTCTTGGTACGGCACTACTAAGTATTGCGATTACAGCTGGGCTATTTGTTATCTTCGGTTCAAACGGCTGGGGTATGTCTGCAGAAAATGAACAAGCTATTGGCGAGATATCCCGTTGGTGCGAAAGAGTAAGCGGAGGGTTCTTTAGAGAGCCCGTTAATACTCTTGGAAATCTAGGTTTTGTTATTACTGGTTTATACATGTTTTATAAGCTTGCACAAGATGCAACTTCAGGAAGTGGTGTCAAAATGTTTGGCTCTTCAGCTATAGCAGTTCTTTATGCATCAGCTTCAACATTTTTAGGTCCTGGATCAATGGCTATGCATGGAACACATACTCCATTTGGAGCTTGGTTGGATAACGTTTCCATGATTACTTATATTTTGATTCTCTGGTTATACAATTTAAAACGTTTAATCGGTTTTTCTTTAAAGACATATTTTACTGTTTACTCTCTCCTTCTTGGTTGGTTTGCATATAGTTATTGGTTTATTGATGGAGGATTAGGAATTGGAGTAAATCTTTTTGAATTAAGTATAGGTTTATGGATTGCTACTGAAGTATTAGTAAAATTTCCCACTATTTATGGAAGAGTTGGATCTGGATTTGCTGTATTGTTAACTCAACAACTTTTTGGTAACCCAGTAATTAATGCTCTCCAAAACTTTCAAGATAACTGGGAAATGCTTTTATATTTTGCTCCAGCATTAATTCCAAATATTCAATCAACAACTACTAAAAAATACACTCCTTGGTTCTTCTTAGGCTTTGCCTCGTTTTTTGGTGCTCTCCTTATTTGGGGAACAGGGGTTCCAGACCATCCATGGTGTAACCCTGATTCGTTGCTGCAGGCTCATATGGTTTGGCATTTAATGTGCTCCGTTGCAACACTATGCTTTTTTAATTTATACAGGACAGAACAACTCAATAAAAAGTAGTATTTTTAGTATGAAAAAAGTACTTATTTTATTAACAATCTTTCTAATTTCCTGTGGATCTGAGGAGGGAACATATGATCTTCATCATCCTGCGGAAGAAGTTAATGGTGTTTCTTTAGTAGATTGTTTAGTTTCTAAAGGATGGGAAAATATTCCGACAATTGAACTAAGGGGCGAGAGGGTACATTTAATATTCGATGAACCCTTTGATGTTGAAAGATATGATGTTTTACAAGAGGAATGCTTGCAGGAATTACATGATGTAGCTTCACAATCTGAAGAAGAAGGTACAGAGGCTGTAGAAGAAATAGTTGTTTTAGAAACTCAAAAAAAAGAGGAAAATAGTGGGATCAGTGAAGAAGATTTTGATGAATATATAGCAGGACTAGAAGATTACGGTGCAGGAGGTTCATTTGTGCCAATTCCTTTAAAGCTTGATGACTTTAAACCCTTGACTGAGTCTGGAAACTGTTTAAGTGATGACGTAACAGTTATTGAGCCAAGAGAATATATATATTTGCTTATAGAAGCTTACTGGAGCACAAGGGAAGATATGACATATGGCTATGTTTCTGAGAATGGGAATGTAACTCGTAATGGACCATTTGCTACATGGAATTATGAAAAATTAGTCGCTATCAATTCACAATATATTCTTGAAGAATTTGATGAATTTTTTATCGAGGGTGGACCAAGGATACCTGAGGAAGGTTATACAATTTATTGGAACGACTATGAAACACTCTTAAAATCTTTATGCAGTATTAAAAAAGATAACCGTGGTTATTTAGAAATGATAATGTCTACTCAAGAACTAATAAGTTGGGGGCAGCTAAAATATAGTTGGCATCTCAGTAACTGGGAAAGATTCGATTATATTACTACCGGAAGAAATATTATTAAACCAGTTGCGCCACATCCTGGTCTTGAGGTTTACACGAAATACATAGCAACTTCAGGTGTGATCATAACAGCCGTAGATGATGTTCCAGATGAAGCAGTGTTACAGGCTTATGATTCAATAACTAGAATGCTTTCAAAAAGACCCGATTTCCATCAAATCCTTTATGACGGATATGCAAGAATGATGTTATTTTGGGGAGATGGTTTTAATCATGGACTTCCTGAGTGGGAAGGTGAAGAAATACAAGGTGGTTTTGCAGGAGGCTTTACAGGAGGATCAACAGCAAATGCAGCTTGGCAATGCTATCCGGGCAATATCGACAGAGGCGGAGATCCAGTAATACATGAACTAGTTCATCAAATAAATCACCAAGTGTTTGAGGTAACAAATGAAGTATATTTTTATGAAAGAATATTCAATTACGCTATGGATGCTATAGAAAAAGGGATTTACTCTACAGACTATGAACAGCAGTTAGAGGAGGGTGTTGTACAAGACATGGCGCAATTTATAGGAGAGTATTGGGCAACTACCAATGAAGGAATGGCTATGAATAAAGCTGGCTTTAAAAATTCTCATGACAAAATTGACTGGGTAAAAGAAAATGACCCTAACATGTTTGCTTTGGCGGAAAGATATTTCCCAACAGAACCCTGGGATTATTGTTCTGAAGTTGAATATTAGTTAAAGGCTATTTCCACTGGGTTTCTAATTCATCAATCCATTCATCAATTAAGTTCATCGTCTCTGTATATATCTCTACAGCATGTTCTTCTGAGTCATAATGATCTCTCTTTGGGTCAACAAAAGATTTATGTATTCTATTTTTTGCATTAGGAAAAACTGGACATAGTTCGTTTGCTGAATCACAAACTGTTAAAGCATAATCAAATTCAGTATCAATGAGGTCGTCTACTAATTTTGGATAATGACTGCTTATATCAATTCCTTTTTCTTGCATCACTTTTACAGCGTAAGGATTAACATTTGATTCAGGATGTGTTCCTGCTGAAAAAACTTCAAAATCCGGAAATCTATTCTTGATTAAGCCTTCTGCCATTTGAGAACGACATGAGTTTCCTGTACAAACAACGATTATCTTCATAGAAGTATTTTAAATCATACAGTATTCTTTAACTATGAGTTCAACAGAAAGTACCGAAAGAAAAACTACCCGGACTATAGAAAAGGTTGTTATGTCTTTTATGTACCTTTTATTTGGTGCAATGTTCTTGGGAGTAGCTCTTAGTGGTGAGACTGCCGGATTTTTTGTAGTAGTTCCTATTGCTGCATTAAGTATTGGTTTAACTAAATGGGGTATAAAGTGGCAAAACGACAGGTATGTGAGATCTGCGAAAAATGTAGATGATATTGAAATTCTTTCTGAAGAGATAAAGCAATTAAAAAAACGAATAGAGGAATTGGAGAACAAATGATTTCATTAGATCTTCTACTTAAGCACATGCAATGGGCAAATAAAGAAATTTATACAGAGGTTTCGAAACTAGACAGTGAGGTTCTAGATTATTACGTCATTGATCCTGAATGGAAAATAAAAACAATACTGCTGCATATAGCTAAAGCGTCAAATAACTATGGACAATTCATAAACGGAGTAACTGAAACTGAGCCATTGGAACTTGAAGAGCCGTCAAGCTCTGACGATATAAAAGTTTTAACTGATAAGCTTTATGAAATAGATCAAGGCCTTATTGACAATCAAGGAATTGGAGATGTTGACCTTACTATAAAGATGCGAAGTGGTGTCAAAGAACATAAATCTTCAACTATTTTCTCTCAAATGGTTTTTCATGCAGCAGAACATCGTGCACAGATAGTTGCTGCTTTAGATAGGCATAATGTTAGGTCAATTAATCTGGATGACTACGATGTGTGGAGTTATATAAGAGCTCACTAATTAGTTGTTTCTTTATTCACCCAGTCTTCATATTCAGGCAATGTATAAAGGGGATGAATTGTAGTTATTCTCGGCAATTCATAAGGGTGTTTTTCTTTAACGTTTTCAATTACTTTAGGAAATAAACTTTCACTAGTGTGTAAAGATACTTCTATCTCTTTTTCGTTCTCTATGGTTCCTTTCCATACATAAGAAGATTCAACATTCTTATATGTTGCACAGGCAATAAGTTTTTCCTCTAAAAGAAAACTTACAATTGATTCAGCATCTTCTTTCTTATTAAAAGTTGTTTCTACAATAATCATCTATAGTCTTTCCCTGTAACATCGACGGAATAATTCCATAATTTTTTTCTCTCTTCTTTATCATAAGCAATTTTATTTCCTTTATAAATTCTTGGTTTACCGTATTGGTGAATTATCCCTGGACCAAATACTTCTTTTCCTTTTATATCTAGACTTGTTGACGCTTCTAATATCGGAGCTACACCTGTTTTTATATTTGTTGCAATAAAATCAAAACCCATTGTTGTAAGGGTTCTCTTTCTTCTTTTGCGCAATCTCGATTTAGTTATTCCAGGATGAGCTACAACAACTTTTGTATGGTGGTCTTTTAGTTTTTCATCTAGCTCAAAGGCAAACATTGTTCTATAGAGATTTGAATAGTTGTACCAAGTCCAGGGATTGTAGTCTTTCTCTTCATGTAGTCCTTCAAGTCGGACATCTCTTGCTAAATACATTGCGATACTAGAAACCTGAACAATCCTCGAGTCTTCTCTATACTTCATCAACTCTAAGAGTTCTAAAGTTGAATAAAATGTACCTAGATAATTTGTTGCTATTGTTGATTCAAAACCTTCTTCTGTAGTTTTAAATGGAACATACATAATTCCGGCATTGTTATATAAAAGATCTATACCTTCATAATTGTTTTTGATTTCGTGAAGAAAAAATTCTATGCTTGAAAAACTTGTCATATCAAGCTTTCTGAAAAGAGCATTCGGTCCTAATTCTTTTTGAGCAGCTCTACCCTTTTCTCTACTTCTACAGGCTAAAACCACATGATAATCTCTTTCAACCAATCCTTTTGCAGCTGCAAATCCTAAGCCAGTATTTGCTCCTGTTACTATTGCAGTTTTTTTCATAATCTTTAATGATAGTTAAATCGAATATACTTAGATTATGTATTACATTATTGCAGTTGCGATTCTTATTTTGATACTACGAACATTCAATTTAATCCCTCAACTTTCTAATAAATTCTGGAGATCTGTAGATTATGCAATCGTTGGTATAGCTTTCTTAATATTCCTAACCCGTATACCTTCATTTATTTCAGGGGTTTTGTTAACAAGTATTGCTTTTTATGCTTATAAAAAAGGATTCTTTGATAAGTTTCGTTAAGGAAGAATTTCTAACAGTGCATCAACTGGCTGATTAGCCCAAGCATTAAATTCTTCTATCATTGCATCTGCTGATTTACCAAAATGCTTTTCGAAAGCAGCTTCAAAACCAAGTGCCTCTAGATCATCGTAATAATCAACTCTAAATGTTTCCTCACTAGTTTGATTGATTATATATGCTACAAACCAAGTACCAACATCATAGATATCCCAACTTATATTTTCATAGAAACCAACTTCTCTCATGCTTCTACCATCGCTTAGATACCCTGGTAGAGATTCTGCTTTCCATCTCATCCTCTCCTCAAAGTATCCTTCACTTACCCCAGATTGTTTAGAGTACCAATAAGTGGCCATGTACTCAGCCCCACCTTCTGTTATCCAAGGTCTTTGTACATAATCAGCAGTTTCTATATAGTTTCTATTGCTAGTCATCCAATCCCCATCTCCATCATCAATTTCTGGCTGGGATATATGTGTAGCTTGATAAACATGAAAATATTCATGAAGTACAACTTTTTTATAATCATCTTCTTCAGGGCCCGGATATTTCGATGACATAGTTAATGCATTAAAATAATATCCTAAACTGTCTTTAATGTATCCAGAAACCGAAGAACATCCCTCATCAGGACATCTATAAAATGGGGACCACCCATCTCCTGATCCGTAAGGGTCTCCGTTTAAACAATCCCATTCCGTATTCCATGATGGATCTTTTTCCACTCTTACATCACACCATATATCGTCTAGAGCTCTTGCACCGTCCTTGCTCTTTCCAACTATCCATAATTCCAAAGGACCG
>PBPX01000037.1 GCA_002724835.1 Actinomycetota bacterium
AATCAAACTCGCAAGCCTGTCCTATAACTATGGGTCCTGCACCGATAATTAAAACTGACTTAATATCAATTAATTTTTTACGCGAAAATTCACTTACAGTGAATACACTATTCAAATTATCAAGATTTCTTTTTAAGATTGTTCTTATTACTGGAATATAATTTAAAATATTAAATTCTGCACCATGACATATCATGTACTGAGGAATTTTTATATGACGTGGTTGATTTGGAAGTTCTAAATTTGTTAATTTATTTACAAACAAAAAATTTGGATTACTAGAACCATGAATAATTAAATCTACCTCTCTTGTAAAAACAATTTCCTGTACTTCTTGGAACACTTTATTTGGATTAAATATAAATTTATCTTTTGATTTTATTACGTTCTCACCATCAGCCCAATTAGGAGCATAAATAATGAGATTTGAATTCAAATTTTCTGACAATTTAGTTAGATATGTACTTATTCCGCCTTTTTTTGGCAACCAATCATTTGTTATCAATAATATATTCATAGACTATTTGAATAATATTATACGTAGAAACAAAAAATGTACTTAATTAAAATGCTGAAGCAAATATTAAGCTAACAATAGTCATTACTTTTATGACTATATTCATTGCAGGACCAGAGGTATCTTTAAATGGGTCTCCGATTGTATCCCCAATTACAGCAGCTTTATGTTCATCAGAACCTTTCCCTGCTCCACCTCCTGCTTCGATATATTTCTTTGCGTTGTCCCAAGCACCCCCTGAGTTAGCCATGAATATTGCTAACAAGAAACCTGTTACAAGAGATCCGGCTAGGAAACCACCTAGGGCTTCTTTATTCCAAAATCCAATAATCAATGGTAACGCTATAGCTAAACCTCCTGGAAGCAACATTTCTTTTAAAGCAGCGGAAGTGGCAATGTCTACACATCTTGTGTAGTCAGGCTTTGCTCCTTCTTTGCCTTCTCTAAGTCCAGGTATTTCTTTAAACTGTCTTCTGACCTCTTCAATCATCTTAAAAGCAGCCCTCCCTACAGCATTTATTGTCATCGCAGCAAAAAGGAACGGGAACATTCCCCCTAAAAATAATCCAGCAGTAACTTCTACCTTCGTTATGTTTAATCCAATTTCACTTAAGCCTGCACTTTGAACAAAAGCAGAAAATAATGCTAAAGCTGTGACAGCCGCAGAACCGATTGCAAACCCTTTAGCAATTGCAGCTGTTGTGTTTCCAAGTGAGTCTAATTCATCAGTGGCTTCTCTAACTTCTGGAGGAAGGTGTGCCATCTCAGCAATACCTCCGGCATTATCAGCTATTGGTCCATAAGCATCTACGGCAACTGTTATTCCTAAAGTAGCTAAAACGCCTATTGCAGCTATCGCAATACCATAAATTCCACCACCAGATCCTAAAGCCCAGTCCCCTGCTGTATAAGCTCCTCCTATACCAAAAACTACAACTATTACAGAAAAAGCAGCTGACCGCATTCCTTCTGAAATGCCAGACAATACTAGTGTTGCGGGCCCTGTTTTAGCTTGATCAGCTATATTTTTTACTATTGAATAATGATCAGATGTAAACCATTCTGAAATTTGGCCGACTAACAATCCCACCGCAAGTCCTATTATTACAGCAAAAAAGAGTCCTATTGAATTTTCTGAATATGAAGAAAACATGCTATCACTAAGAAAGTAAACACCTAAAGTTGTTAAAGCCGCAGCGCTATAAGTTCCTCTATGTAAAGCTTGAGCTAATTTTCCTTCTTTTGGTTTAACAAGAAAAGAGGAAACTATAGAAGCTGCCATACCAATCGTTCCAACTGCTAATGGAAAAAATAATAATGAAGGTAAAACATTTTGGCCACTAAATACTATTGCTGCATAAGCAAGAGGAGCAACTAAGGAACCTACATAGCTCTCAAAAAGATCCGCTCCCATACCTGCAACATCTCCTACATTGTCTCCTACATTGTCAGCTATTGTTGCTGGGTTTCTTGGGTCATCTTCTGGTATACCAGCTTCAACTTTCCCTACTAGATCTGCGCCAACATCTGCTGCTTTTGTATATATTCCTCCACCAACTCTTGCAAAAAGTGCAATCGAGGAACCTCCAAGTCCAATTGCTGCTAAAACATCATAACCATTTGGCAATTCTAAAATATCAATGAAAACCCAATATCCTACTGCTACACCAAGAAGTCCTAGTCCAGCAACTGTAAATCCCATTACAGCACCCCCTCTAAAAGCTACTGGTAATGCTTTTAGTGTTCCACCGTCTCTAGCAGCTTCTGTTGTTCTTCCGTTGGCAGCTGTTGCTATTCTCATTCCAATAAAACCAGCTAGTGAAGAAAGGAAGGCTCCAGCTACAAATGCTATTGAACCCCATGGATATCCCCATTCAGTTAATGTTGATATCAAAACTGCTAATACAACAACAAAAACACTAATCCATGAATACATTCTTTTTAAAAAAGCCATTGATCCTTCACGTATAGAAGCAGAAAGCTCTTCGACTTTTTCATCAGTAACTTTTATTGATAAAACTTTGTTTGCATAAAAAGCTGCTAAAGCTAATCCAAGAGCAGCAGCGATAATTGAGTTAAATAACATTAATATTCTCCCTTAATATTGACCCATAATATGATAGTAAAAATCTATTTTATTATGTCTATTTTATCACTCAACTACTGGTGACTCAAAGCGATCATCATCTTGTTGTTTTTTAGCTGATTTCTTTAAGATTCTATTTAATAAAATTGGAGCAATAATAGTTGTATTAATAACCATCCAAATGATTATTGCAATTATTTCTTCATTAATTACTGAAGACAAAGTAGAGGTAGCAACTGCAACAAAAATTAACCCGACCTCTCCTCTCGGTGCCATTCCAATTCCAATTACAGAAGTGTTCATCCCTTTCCCTATAGCTCCAATTGCTGAAACATATTTACCAATAAAAGCTAAGAAGCTAATTAATAACCCCATTAAAAATACATCTAAAGATGCCAGGATAGTTATGTTTACCTCTGAACCTATATAAACGAAAAATACTGGCACTAGAAGAAAGTTTATATTTTTCATCTCGTCTCTNATTCGAGTAGTCATATTTGCTTCACCGGCTAACACTCCTCCTGCAAAAGCACCCACTATTGGATGTAANCCAACTGAATGAGCTGCAGCTCCTAATCCCATTGCAAAAATAAAACAACCTGTCACGAACGTTCCAGGTGAAGGTATTTTCACAAAAAAGTTAAATATTGTNGGNGAAAGCTTTCTACCAAGGAAAACAGTGACAAGTAAAAACCCTACAGCTTTAAATGTTATCACTCCAAGGTCTTGAACTGAAAAGTCTCCATCATTGCCTAATAACCCTGCAACAACNGTAAGAATTAATAACCCCAAAATATCATCNACTACTGCTGCACCAATTATGGTTTTGGCTTCCTTAGTTTTTAATGCCCCTAGGTCACCAAATACTCTTGCAGTAATACCAACTGAGGTGGCTGTCATTGCAGCTCCAACAAAGAGTGCTACTTCAAATTGGAAGTCCCCTCCAAGGTTTANTGCATAAACCGAACCATAGCCTAAAGCAAAAGGAGCAACCACTCCAATTAATGCAACAAACAATGAAGTTGATCCCAACTCAACAAACTCTTTCAAATCTGTTTCTAAACCTACCTCAAAAAGCAANAGAATAATCCCTATCTCTGCCAANGTTGAAATAACGTCTCCNGGTTCAGCATGTGGTAAAAGTCCTAATCCGTAATAGCCTATAACTATTCCAGCAATTAATTCGCCTATAACAGCTGGTTGATTGATTCTTCTCATCAACTCTGCACCAGTTTTTGCTGCAATTAGTATTATTACGATCTCTAAAAATTTTTCTATTATTAAATCCACANNATTAATAATAAAATTTGTATGTTTAAATGAGAAAGAATTTAGTAAATTTANTATATGAAACCAAAAACATTATTTGAGAAAATATGGGATAANCACTTAATTGCATCAATNGATGCNGANACNAACNTGTTGTTTATTGACATGCATCTTGTTCATGAAGTTACATCTCCACAAGCTTTTGATAGTTTGAGAATAAGTGGAAGGAAAGTTAANTATCCTGAATTAACTTTNGCAACAGTTGATCATGGNGTNCCCACTTCTAATAGAGCTTTGGGAATTAAAGACCCGTTGTCAAAAAAACAAATTGATGCACTAGAAGATAATTGTAAGGAGTTTGGAGTAACAATTTATGGGGTTAATGATCCAAGACAGGGAATAGTTCATGTAATTGGACCTGAGCAAGGCATTACTCAACCCGGAATGACAATTGTATGTGGGGATAGTCANACTGCAACTCATGGNGCTTTTGGAGCATTAGCTTTTGGAATTGGNACTTCTGAGGTTGANCATGTNCTTGCAACACAGACTTTNGCAATGAATAAACCNAAAACNATGAAGGTAGAAGTTGTTGGGGAAATGAATGAAACAATAACTCCAAAAGATGTGATATTAGGAATTATTAGAGAAATAGGAACTGGAGGTGGAGCTGGCCATGTTATTGAATACTCTGGTGACGCAATTAAAAAAATGAGTATGGAAAACAGAATGACTATTTGTAATATGTCTATNGAGGGTGGTGCTAGAGCTGGAATGATTGCTCCTGATGAAATTACCTATAAATATCTAAAGAATAAAAATTTTGCCCCAAAAAATGAAGACTGGGATAAAGCTCTCAATGAATGGAAAGAACTTTATTCTGATGATGATGCTGAGTTTGATAAAACTATAAAAATTAATGTNAACGATTTAAAACCTTCTATNTCGTGGGGAACAAATCCATCTCAAGTAATTTTTATAGATGANGTAATACCAAGTCCAGATAGNTTNCAAAATNAAGCAGANAAAGAAGCTGCTGAAAGAGCTTTAGAGTATATGGATTTAAAGCCGGGACAAAAATTTGATGATATCTCNTTGGATAGAGTTTTTATNGGTAGTTGTACAAATGGAAGGCTNGAAGACTTAAGGGCTGCAGCAAAGGTACTTGAAGGAAAAAAAGTCCATGAAAATATAAATGCAATGGTTGTACCAGGGTCAACTCTTGTAAAAAAACAGGCTGAGGAAGAAGGTCTAGACNAGATTTTCATAAATGCTGGTTTTGATTGGAGAGAGGCTGGTTGTTCAATGTGCTTAGGAATGAATCCTGATATATTACAGCCTGGAGAAAGGTGTGCTTCTACTTCAAACAGAAACTATGAAGGAAGGCAGGGGGTTGGAGGAAGAACTCACTTAGTAAGCCCTCAGATGGCAGCAGCTGCAGCAATTAATGGTTATTTTGTAGATATTAGGGAAAGCAAATAAAATGAAGAAGCTTATTTATATAAAAAGCACTATGCTCCCACTTCCAATGTCAAATATTGATACTGATCAAATAATGCCAAAAGAATTCTTAAAAAGAGTTGAAAGATCAGGGTATGGAGAATTTTTATTTTACGATTGGAAAAAAGATGCTAATTTTCCATTGAATAATGAAATTTTCAAAGAATCAAAAGTTTTACTAACAGGAACAAATTTCGGAACTGGATCTTCAAGAGAACATGCTCCTTGGGGACTCCAAGACTGGGGATTTGATGCAATCATTTCATCTAAATTTGCAGATATTTTCAAATTGAATTCAATAAATATTGGGCTTCTTCCAATAGAAGCAAGNGAAGATATAGTTGAAAAATTATTTAAAAAAGTTTCAGAAAATCCAAAAACAAAAATAGAAATATCTATAGAANAAAAATCCGTNGTTTGTGAGGAGATNGAATTTAATTTCTTTATAGATGATTTCTCTCAAAATAGAATCTTAAATGGTATTGATAAAATTGATATATCTTTAGAGTTTGAAGAAAAAATAGATGAATTTATGCAGAGCAGAAATAAGTGGGCACCTAAACTAACTTAGAAACANTTAAACTTAAACTATCTCCAACTTCTTCTGAAAGCAGTAATCCATTATGTATTTGCAANGAAGGNCTAAGGTTCTTATCGTTTTTATAATTTTCAAACCANCCTTCCTCTAGTAGGAAATGTACATACTTTTGCAAAGCTGTTGAGAGNTCTATAGAAGAAGTTTTTGGTACTGCTCCTGGAAGATTTGCAATTGCAGAAATTAATACACCATCCCTGTTCTCAAAAGGTTCCGAATGAGTGTTTGCTTTAACNTTCTCAACACACCCTCCTTGATCTATTGCTACATCTACAATCACTGTTCCTTTTTCCATTTTTGATATATCTTCATTGCTAATAACAATAGGTGGCTTCATCCCTGGAATTAGAACTGCTCCGATAACTAAATCAGCAGATCTAATTGCATCTGTAGATTCTGGTGTATCTCCTTTTATAGTGTTTATTGAATCCCCATAAACTTTTTTTAAATCTTCAAGTACTTTTTCATTTAAATCNATAGCTGTAACATTTGCTCCAATTTTTATTGCTTTACTTATTGAGCTTTTCCCTACTTCACCGCAACCAATGACCGTAACNTTNGAATTCTTTTTATCAGAAATAGNAGATACCAAAACTCCCTTTCCACCTGATGAATACTCAAGAAATTGCATTCCCTTCTGTATTGCTATGTTTCCTGCAATTTTTGACATAGGAACTAACAAAGGATATATGCTGTTATCCATAATCATTTCAGTTGCTATTCCAGTTAACTTTTTTTCCAATAGTTTTTTTGTTAAGCCCAAGTTCGAAGCAAGGTGTAAATAGCCAAATAATACGTGGGAAGAATTAAGTAAGTCAAATTCTTGTTCTTGAGGCTCTTTAACTTNACAAATTATATCTGAGTTCCCATACAGTTCTTCAGGACTATTTACTATCTTCGCTCCTGCTTCTATATAATTACTATCTGAAAATCCTGATCCAATTCCAGCTCCTGATTCAACAAGAATATCAGCAAGACCTGTGAACTGAGTTATATGTTCAGGTATGAGGCTAACCCTTCCTTCATCTTTTTTAACTTCCTTTGGTATGCCAATCTTTTTAATCATCTTTGGGTACCGTTTCTTGAAGATGTTTATCCAAATATTTCATAAACGGTGTTCCNCCAGTCCCAACAATGTTTGAGTTTGAGTTATTAGTTAGAGATTGTTCAAAAATATAGACTCTTGCGTACTCTAAATGTTTATCTCTAAAGGCATGNACTTCTTCAATCAAATTGTTTATGAGTTCAACTGAGTCTTTGTCTAATTCTAAATTCTTTCTATTGTTTTCTGACCACTCATCTAAGTTGTTNAGTATTTCTCTNTGGTCTTTAGGCATATAAAGCCTCATCTCGTCTAAATATTCTCTTAATGGGTCGTTAGAATGAGTAACACCAAGAAGAGCATCTAAAGCAGGGACAATTGAGCTTTGAGCACCTGTTTCCCCTCTAAAAAGTTGAGGTTTTCCTTTATATTGTTNAACACCTTCATAAACAACACCTTGAGGGGTCGCTGGATTGTTCTTCCATCCGAATATATAAGGTCTAACTCTATTGTAATAAATGTAGGGATCGCACTTTTCAGGCATTCTGTTCATAATTTTATTTATTTCTTTAATGCTTACTAATGCATCTTCAAGATTGTCCTTCTCAGTNTCTTCATCAAGAAAATACTTTTTTAATGACCCAAGTATATTTTTTGCTTCATGCTCAATTGCAACATGAATCATAATAAACCAATCTTCATCAACTCCNGACAAAAAGTTTTGAAGAATTTTTATATTTTCAACTCTAAGTGGCTTTGATTCATCAAGTAAAGACCAGTTATTTAAAGCATATGATGCATAAGACAAAATTGGAGGTCTTTGAAGTTTTTCAGAAATTTTATGCCAAGTAATGGCAATATTTTTAGGAATTATGTCATCGATGTTTTCCTTTCCCCACATGTATGCATGCCCAATGTAGGAATAAAGCAGCATACCTCTTTCTAGCTGAGAAGTTGATAGAGATGAAATATCTTTGTCTTGTTCGATTTCATTAACAACATTGTTTATTTGATTATTTGCAAGAATCTTATCTAAAGAAGATGAAATTTCTTCAACGTCTTCAAAGCCAGTTGGTAAATTCGTACAAATCTCTTCAGGTATAAAACCTTTCTCAAGTATATTCTTTTTCATATTCTCTCTCATTTAACAGTCTTCTTTTAATAATGGTAAACTAACTTTTCTAAATTTGACTTAGAATTAATTACTATTTAAATAGTCTCTAAATTTAACTGGCTCATCTGTAATGACGCCATCGCAACCAATTTCAATGCATTCTTTGAAATGGTTAATTTTATTAACAGTCCAAATATGCAACTGTAGGTTATTTAAATTAGTAAATTCTCTCAATTTTTTTGAATAAATTTTTAGACCTTTCCAATAATATGGTGCTTGTAGGGCTTGGACCTTAAAGCTTCTTTTTTTGTTGGGCAAAAACTTGGCAATGGCATTCTCTCGAAAAGACCCGGAGGTTAATATTTCCCCCTTGCTAATGCTTAAAAACTCATCTAGCCGTTTATAACTAAACGATGAGACTAAAACTCTATCAACAGATTTTGTTGATTTTATTATATTTACTAACTTCTCAGCCATTCCACCTTGTTTTAAATCAAGATTAAATTTCATATTTTTATAGGTTGTAAGCGCATCTTCTAAGGATACAAATTTTGTTGTTGAGGAATAATCTCCAATCTTTTTATAAAATTTTGATCCAGCATTTATTTTTTTTATTTCTTCCCAATTAAAATCCCTAACATTTCCACTTACATCTGTTGTTCTGTCAAAGCTTTTATCATGATGCAAAAAAACTACACCGTCTTTAGACATCCTCAAATCTGTTTCAAAATGACTAAATTTTTCAACATACGTGTTTTCTATAGCATGGAGGGTGTTTTCTGGGACTATATTTCGTCCTCCTCTATGAGGAATAATTAAAGGCTTTTTCCCCTCAAAATATTTTGCCTTAACCAGAGACTCCTCCTGTAAAATTAAATTCATTTAAATGAAGCATTGGAACATTCAAAATTCCTTCTCCGAATTCTGAGTCTGCAAATCTTGTTTCAGATCCAACTGACTTTACATTGCCTACTCCAAGTGAGGATATGAAGCTTTGAGTAAATCTCAGCCTTCCAACAGGTTTTGTGATTTTTCCATTTTCAATTAAGAATGAGCCATTTCTATTTAATCCTGTCACTACTTGGGTTATTGGGTCAAGGACTCTGCAATACCAAAACTCATTAATATAAATTCCTTTTTTGACTTCTGATATCATCTCTTCCTTGGTTGAATTTCCAGGATTCATATACAAATTTGTACCTATGCCGCCAAAACTATCTCCCCATCCAAATAATTCATGAAAAGTGTTGTCTTCTTTGAGTTCTTTTGCAGTTCTTCGTGTGTGAAATAAAGATTTTGAAACTCCGCTCTTAACTACTTCTAATGTTTTTTTTGGTGTACCTGATGCATCTATTTTAAAACCTAAAGCATTATCTCTATAGGGATCATCAATTAATGTAATTTTTTCATCAAATTGTTGGCTATCAAGNTGTATAGGTGATGTGCCTTCAATTTTACTTTTTGCATTAAAACCATAAACCCCNAGAAAAACGAGAATTGTACTAACAGCCTCTGGTCCAAGAACTACCTCATATTTTCCAGGATCTATATCTTCAGGGTTTTGNGAATCTTTTGATAGTTTATATGCTTCNNGACCTACTTCCCTAGATTCTATATCTTCNAGTGTACGTCCACCTCTGTGTGATGACCCTGAAGATGTATCAGTTCTAAAAATACCATCAATAAAAGCACTGGTTGTAGAATCTGATGACTCTAATCCGTTAGTGTTCCAAACAAAATAATTATCCACACTTGTNGAACAATACCCTGCTGCATTTAGATCTTTACCAGCTTCNATAAACTCTCTTACTTTGTCTGCCCTTTCTTCAGGATTTTTAGACTCAAATTCTTGATAGCCACTATAAGAAAGATCTTTTTCTGGAATGCCAGCCCAACCTTGATCTTCTGGACTATTATCAACGTCCATTAATGCCTTCTCTATGAAGCTTTTTGGAGAGTCGATNCTTGTTATNTTTGAATTTAAAGTAATAGTTTTACCATTTTTATGAATGGTTAAATAGATCTCTCCAACTTCTTCTTCAACATTTTGATGGATGTGAGAATTTGCAAAGCGAGTTAAAGAACTAACTGAAGAGATCATTTTAATTTCGCATTCAATTTTTTCTGGGATATGTTTTTTAGCTTCTTCTAAAAATTCACTCCAATCTTTCATCCTTTGACACCTATCCTTACATTTTTAAATCTTGCAGGTGANGCGGGGTGTCCAGTATGACCAACTTGTCCTGGCTGACCTTTTCCACAGTTTGGTGTTCCCCAAAAAACCCACTCATCTTCACCAGACAACATGTCCATGCTTCCCCAAAAATTTGGAGTAATTCCTGTATACGTTGGATTCTTTACCATATCAGTTATTTTTCCATTCTTTACTAGCCAACCAGCCTCGCATCCAAACTGAAAATTTAACCTTATGTCGTCAATAGACCAAGACCTATTCGTTTCCATATAGACTCCATCATCTGTTGCTTCTATAATTTCATCTAAAGAAGAATCTCCAGGNAATAAACCAACGTTTGTCATNCTTACCATTGGTATCCTTCCATANCCATCTGCTCTAACCATCCCCCCAGGAGCAACACCAGCTATTGCTGCGCTGTCTCTTCCAGTTAAAACACCTTTCCATATTCCTTCTTCAACAATNTTTACTCTTTGCGCTGGAGTGCCTTCATCATCATATTTAAAAGTTGCTAACGCGCCCGGAAGAGTTGCGTCTGCAATGATGTTCATTAGTTCTGAACCATACTTATGTTTATTTAATTTTTTTAAATCTAAATGGGAAGCACCAGCATAAGCGGCTTCCCAACCAAGGATTCTGTCAAGTTCAATTGCATGNCCGACTGATTCATGTATTTGTAAAGCAAGTTGGCTTCCCTCTAATATTAAATCTCTCGTTCCTTCAGGGCACTGTGGAGCAGTCAAAAGCCTGTTNGANTCTTCAACAAGTCTTTCGAGTTCATTTTCAAATCGAAAACTCTCTATTACTTCCCAACCACCNGTTCTGTATTCTCCAAATGATTGGGGGTAAGANCGAATCTGTGTTTCACCATCTCCAATAGAAAGAGATGANATACCGCCACCAGACTCGACTATATTTTGATATATTTCATGCCCTTGGCTAGAAAAAAACCATTTTTCTGTGTCCCAAAAATCTAACCTTCCAGATGCATGAGAGCTGCCTAGTTTCTTCATTTCTTCGGTTGAATTTGCAAGTAAATTAATTTGATCAATTNATGAAATTTCAAATGGATTTTTCTCATGTGGTGTTGTGTATTCGTCTTGGACAATAGGGACATCTGCTAAAGGAAACTCTTTTCCTGGAACTTTTGCNGAAGCTTTAGCAATATTATATGCTTTTATCCCTGAATTTATTAATGATTTAGAACTTAAGTCGTAAGTTGAATAAAAACCCCATGAAGANCCAACTAAAGCCCGAATTCCAATTCCAATACTTTCAGATTCATTAAAATCTTCAATGTCTCCGTTCCTTGCTTGTATTGATCTAGATNTAGAACTTAATATCCTAGCATCTGAATACTTTGCCCCAGAAGCTATTGCAGAATCAACCGCTTGTTGAAGTAAATCAAACATACATTCAATGTTAGATTATTTTCATGTTTTAAACGAACAGATAGGATGTGAATTTATACTAAGTCTTGTTCTCTAATTCCAAACGATGGATGTCTTAGTCGACATAAAGCAAGCTTTTCTAATTGTCTTATTCTCTCTCTTGTAAGGTCAAACTCTTCACCTATTTCTTCAAGAGTTCTTGGAACTCCATCATAAAAACCATATCTTANAGCAAGAATTCTTCCTTCTCTTTCTGGAAGTCTACTAATNCTTTCTCTTAAGCTTTCTGCAACATCGAGATCTTGGACTATTAATGATGGGTCACTAGCATCTTCATCCTGTATAAAATCTCCTAGTTGAGCTCCATCTTCTCCAACTGGCTGTTCTAGTGATACGGTATCGGCAACACTTAAGGCAAGTTCTACTTTGTCAACTCCGACTCCAGCTTCCTTTGCTATTTCTTGTGGTTTAGGATCTCTTCCNAGTTCTGCTTTTAATTGAGCTTGGGCTGCTCTTACGGCGGCCATTGTGTCATGAAGGTGAACTGGAATTCGAACAGTCCTAGACTTATCAGCAATTGCTCTGGTTATCGCTTGTCTAATCCACCATGTAGCNTATGTTGAAAATTTAAATCCTTTTCTCCAGTCAAATTTTTCAACTGCTCTAATCAATCCAAGATTTCCTTCTTGAATTAAGTCAAGAAAGTCAATTCCTGAAGTGTTTGCATATCTTCTTGCATTTGCAACAACAAGTCTTAAGTTAGCTGTTAAAAATGCATCTTTTGCTTCAGCTCCCTTTTTTCTATCTCGTTTTAATCTAATCTCGCCTTTTTTATCTTTAAATTTCTTTTTTTCAAGCTTCACNGTTGCTTTCTCACCAGACTCTATCTTTTGTGCTAACTCAACTTCTTGTTCTGCAGTTAATAGATCAAAATTTCCGATTGCTGTTAAGTACTGGCTTACTAAATCTGTGGTTAATTTTCCTCTATCATCAGCTAATTTTTTAATTAGCGATTTTGCTTTTTCTTGTGCAGCAGCTTCTTGCTCTGGTGTTAAGGAATCTTGTTCAGCAGCAAGCTCTGCTTCCTTTTTTGAAGCCTTAGGTTTTGAAGGTATAGTTTTCGTTACCATTAATANTTTGACCTTTTTTATTTAGTTCAAGTTACCGAAATGTAAGGATAGGACAATTTGGGGTATATATCTAATTATTGATAGGTTTATTTTAATTTTTTGAAATTAATTTATTTTTTCAGCACTTTTNTAAACATAAAGTACCCAAAGGAGGTCTGCAGTAAGTAAGTGTAAAATACTTAAAGGCAAAATTATGTTTGAAACTACGTTTAATACCCCAAGGAAAACACCTAGCAGAACTAATAATTTGATATTTTTTGTTATAACTTTATATTCTCTTTGAAGCCTGTTTGCTTCAGAATAAAGATATATAGATAAAAATGAGGCCACTATGGGATGGAGTACTCTCAACCTTGTTAGTATTTCGCTATTTGAATCAAAATCTTCAGCAAGCCCNNTTATGAATGATTCGCTTGGAAATATTACGTCTGCCANTGCAGCAATAGATCCCGTTGCTCCTGAGAATAAAAACAAAATTAATCCAATTTTAAAACCTTTATCAAAAAAATTATTTAAGCTTGTTTTNGAATTTTTTGTTAAATGAAATAATAAAGTATAGGCACCTAATAATCCAAATGTATTTATTAAATGCAGTGGGACCGCGATAATTCTTGGTGTTGATGAATTAAGNCCAACCCATTCATAGATAACAATTACTGCTCCAATTAAAGCTTCAAGTAAAACAAAAAAAGTTAGAGCTCGAATAACTCTTTTTTGTAAAACAGGAACACTATTATTAAAAGATTTNAGAAAAATAATAAGTGTAATTATTAAAAGTATTCCACTGATAGATCTGTGTGAAAATTCAATAAGTTCTGATGAAGTTTTAAGTTNAGGGATAATCTCACCATTGCAAGTTGGCCATGATGCACCACAACCATCTCCAGAACCAGTNGCTCTGACTATTGCTCCTGCAATAATAGAAGCTATAGAAATAACGAGACCGTAGAAAGATAGTCTNTTAATTGTCACAACAAATTGTCAATTAANAACCTAAACGAATCCCAAAAAAGTTGCATNCCCTTATATGCGAGGTAAAAAAACAATAAAGTTGNGAGAGCACTCTTTAAGTTTCTAGAAAAATAAAAAGATAGCTGATTAGGGTCATTTATATATGGACTTTCTTCAAGGGCACTTTCATAAATATTTTCTGATAATTCTAAATCATCAACTTCTTCCTCAATTTGTGACATATCTTCATAAGTAAACATCTCGGTTTGAGTGTTTCGACCTTTTTTTTCTACACTTGATCTAAATCTATTTAAAAATCCTGAACTAATATTNTGTTGTTTTCTTTTATCAACTTCAAAAATTGAGTTCTCAACATTAAATACTTGTTTTTTAAATGTTTCCGGCTCAGGNATGCTTCCAATGGCTNATGATATTTCATTTCCTAGAATTCCCTCTAATGCTGCAATTATTCTTTTATCAGTTGGAACTCCTGCGCCTGAATCCCATTTTTTAATGTCTTTTAAAGAGGCTCCAGTAAAAGATGCTATCTGTTTATTAGACAAGCCTCTTTCATCTTTTAATCTTGCAAATACTGTTGAAAAATTTTCCATTAAGACTAATTGTATTCAATATATATATTTTTATACAATTAGTCTTAATAATGGAGGTGAATGAGCGCCTGGTGGGCTCCCCGGTCTTCAAAACCGGTGAAAGGTTTAATAATCTTTGGCGGGTTCGATTCCCGTCCACCTCCGCTAATTAATATATAATTGTTTATTATTATTAGTGATATAAATTTAGGAATAATTGAACCAAAGAAATAACCCAAATCAGACAGACAGAAGATTGCTTACAGTTTCTGATAGAGATATTTTTGTTACAGTACAAAATGCATTACTCGTAGGTATTATTCTTGCTAACGAAACAAGAGCTGATAAAGAAGAGTCTTTGAAGGAGTTGACCAGCTTAGTAAAAACAGCTGGATCCGACCCTTCAATAATTCAGACAAAAAGAGTAGATAGAATTAATCCAAAAACTTTTATCGGAAAAGGTTCAATAATTGAACTCGAAGAAATATCAAAAGCAAACGATATTGATGTTGTAATTTTTGACTGTGAACTAACACCTAATCAACAGAAAGAACTTCGTGCTATATTCCAATGTGACGTAGTTGATAGGACTGGTTTAATTTTAGATATTTTTGCGCTCCATGCTCAATCTAAAGAATCCAGCCTTCAAGTAGAGTTAGCCATGTCTGTTTATTTAAAGCCAAGACTTGCTGGCCTTGGTTCAACACTGAATCAACAAGGGGGAGGAATTGGAACTCGTGGTCCTGGAGAGACAAAATTAGAAACTGATAGCCGTTTAATAGATAATCGAATTAACAAACTGAGGAGAGAACTAAAAAAAATTGAAAAACAAAGAATTCTTCAATCTAATTCTAGAGAAAAAAATAATACACCTCTTGTTTCTATAGTTGGTTATACAAATGCTGGAAAATCTACTCTTCTTAAAAAATTAACAAATGCTGATGCTTATGCTGCCGATGAACTGTTCGCAACTGTGGACTCTCTACAACGTGAACTAAAAATTAATAATATTCAAGATCCATTAATTATTTCTGATACTGTTGGCTTCATTCAAAATCTCCCAACAACTCTAATAGAATCTTTTAAATCAACCCTTTTAGTTGCTACAGAAGCAGATTTGTTAATACACGTAGTGGATGCTGCCACTGCTGTTCCCGAACTACACATGAACACAGTTTCAAAAATATTAGAACAGATAGGAACAACAGCAAATGAAATTTTGGTGTTTAATAAAATAGATAAGATTGATAAAGCTTCTTACAATGAACTTATAGATAAATATCCAAATGCAATATTTATATCTTCATTAAAAAATAAAGGTATGCCAGAACTCATAGAAAGTATTGCAGAAGAAATTTATGGTGAAATTTTAATTGACAATTATATGGTTAAACCCAATAACTTAGAAAAAATAAGTAGGTATGGAAAAATTTTAAATGTACAAAATGAATCTGATTATCTAGTAATAGAATTAGACATTAGAGAAAAATTAGCAAATAAACTTTGCTCAAATAAGATAATGGAAAAATATGAAAATGCTTAAAGAAATTGGACTTATTGGTTTAGGAGTAATGGGCAAAAATATTGCTTTAAACCTTTCAGATAATGGTGTAGCTATCAAAGCCTTTAATGATTCAAAAGAAAAACTAGAAGAAATTAAAAAAGAATTTTCAGACACTTTTGAGGGGCATACAGATGTTAATAATCTAATCAATAGTCTCTCGAAACCAAGAACGATTTTACTGATGGTCCCTTCGGGCAAAGCAACAAAAGATGTTATTGAAAAAATTAAGGATTTACTTGATGAAGGGGACCTAGTTATTGATGGTGGAAATTCTTTTTATCTTGATAGTGAAGAAAATGGATTGGCTTTAGAGCAGAAGAAAATAAAATTTATGGGAATGGGTGTCTCTGGTGGTGAGGAAGGTGCAAGAAACGGTCCAGCAATAATGGTTGGTTATAAGAATAAA
Source organism: Actinomycetota bacterium (assembly GCA_002724835.1). GTDB lineage: Bacteria > Actinomycetota > Acidimicrobiia > Actinomarinales > Actinomarinaceae > Actinomarina. The sequence continues at coordinate 16,350 of PBPX01000037.1, forward strand.
ATTAGTGAAGATTTAAAAAATACTTTAAGTGCCATTTCTGCAAAAACCGATCAAGACTGTATAGGTTTCTATGAGGGGTATGGGTCTGGTCATTTTATAAAAATGGTACACAATGGTATTGAATATGCTGAAATGCAATTGATTGCAGAGATTTATGAAATATTAAGAAGGTCTAAAAAAACAAATGAAGAGATAGCTAATTTTTTTGATAATTTAAAGGAAGAAAGTAGGTCGTCATATCTTATTGAAATAACATCGAAAATTTTAAGACAAAAAAAAGATGAGGTTTATGTCCTTGATGAAATAAAACCTTTTGCAAGTAACAAGGGTACTGGAAAGCTCACTGTCGAAACTTCTTTAAATCTAAAGGTTCCTACTCCCTCAATTTATGCTGCTTATGATGCAAGAGTTCAAAGTAATAATAAAAATGATTGGGATGAAATCAATATGGAGTCTGAGGTAACTTCTGAAGAAGATCTAAGCAACTGTTTGTATTTTGGAAGAGTTGCTTCAATGATTCAGGGGCTGGAGTTGATAGCTAAGCACATGGTAAATATAAATTTTGGCACAGTTTTAAATAACTGGATGGGAGGTTGTATTATTAGATCCAACTTATTAAAAGAGTTGAATGTTGTAAGTTCAGCATCAAAAGACTTTCTTGGTGATTTAAAACTTAATAAAATATTTAAAGATAATTTGGTATCAACAAAAAAAATTATCTCTGAAGCGGTCTTAAATGATATCTCTATTCCAGTTTTGTCAGCCTCGCTAAATTGGTATCTAAATTTAAGCTCTTCAAGTAACCCTTCAAATCTAATACAAGCCCAGAGAGACTTTTTTGGAAGACACAAAGTTCAATTAGTTGACTCTGAAGAGGAAGTAAATATAGATTGGGATTAAGTTATATTAATGAATAAAAATATACTTCCAAGAACTTCCTCTCCGAAGAGATACGAAATAAAGCTAGATATTGATCTAGAAAATTTTTCATATTTAGGAATCCAGACTGTAGAAATCCAAGTCTTAGAAAATACAAAATCAATTTTCTTGAACAGCATAGGAATTAAAATAAGCCACGCCTCATTAATAGCAGCTAATGATAAAGAAAATAACAACCTTTCAGTTGAATATTTTGAAGATGAAGAAAGAATTTGCCTTTCTTCTAAAAATGAAATTAAAAAGGGTGAATACAAGCTTTATCTAGAATTCAATTCAGAAATTACAAATGATCTAAAGGGGTTTTATAGAAGTAAATTTTTGACTAAAAAAGATGAGGAGAAGTGGATTGCGACTACTCAATTTGAACCAACTTCTGCTAGAAATGCTTTCCCTTGCTGGGATGAACCTGAGTACAAAGCAGTTTTTTCAATCAGCATCGTTGCTGATAAGAAATATTTACGAGTAAGCAATGAAAAAGTCCTCTCTGAAAAAGAAGTTGGTGATAATAAAGTAGAAACAACATTTGTTGATTCGATGAAAATGTCAACATATCTTGTTGCTTTTGTCATTGGAGAATTGGAAGCTACTGAGATAGGAGAAGCAGGAAATACCAAAATCAGAATAATTCACCGACCTGGTTTCTCTGATCAAACTAATTATGCTGGGACTGCAGGCATTGAGCTACTTAATTTTTTTGAAGATTATTATAAAATCCCCTACCCAGGATCGAAACTAGATTTAATTGCAATTCCAGATTTTGCGATGGGCGCAATGGAAAATGTAGGAGCCGTCACATTTAGAGAAAATTTACTTTTAATAGATGAAGAAAAAGCAACTAGGCCTGAGTTAAATAGATCTGTAACTGTTATAGCTCATGAACTTGCTCATATGTGGTTTGGTGATTTAGTAACTATGAAATGGTGGGATGGGATTTGGCTTAATGAAGCTTTCGCAAGCTTAATGGAAGTTATAGCAGCCGATAATAAGTATCCAGAATTTAAACTATGGAATGAAATGAATCTATCTCGAAGTGCAGGTTTTGCTATTGATTCATTAGAAAATTCAAGACCTATAGAGTTTGAAGTTGCAACACCAGAAGAAGCTGAAGAAATGTTTGATGTTCTGACTTACGAAAAAGGTTCTACTGTTTTAAGAATGTTTGAAGTTTTTATAGGGGAAGAAGTATTTCAAAAAGGTGTACAAGAATACTTGAATAAATTCAAATACGATAATACAAATTCCTCAGACCTTTGGGATAGTTTAAGTAAGGCTAGTGGGCAACCGTTAAATGAAATGCTCCCTTATTGGATAAAAGAAGAAGGCTACCCTAGTGTAAGTATTTCAATTAATGACTCTTCCTTGCTATTAGAACAGAAAAGATTTTTATTAAAAGATATCAAAATAGAAAATTCAAATAAACCAATACCTGTAAGTATTAAATTTTTAGATACAGATGAAAAATTTAACTTAATTTTAGATCAAACTAATGAAAAAATAGATATAGAAGAAAAAGGAGAAGTCCCCCTTGTAAATAGTGGGGGTTGGGGCTTTTATCATGTTTTCTATGACGAAAAAGTATTCAATGAAATCTTAAATAATTTTGAAAAATTAGATCAGCTAGAAAAATACAGACTTTTGGAAGATAGGTGGATGCAATTCAAAAAGCATAGCCATAAACTCTCTGCTGAAGAGGTAATTAATTTTCTAAAATTCCTTCTT
>PBPX01000038.1 GCA_002724835.1 Actinomycetota bacterium
TATACCTTTCTTCTCCAAACTCATTTTTTAAGCATTCAGCATAATTAGGGTCAGAAAAAGGATTTTGATTTCTATCTGGAGGATTTTCTCCTTGCATTTTCTCTGATTTGTTTTCTTCTTGATTTTGTGATTGTTGGTTTAATTCTTCAACCTCTGCAGGTGCGACTGAGCCAACATTTTCTTGCGTTGAGCTCTCTCCACAGAAAACCAACAAAAGAACAAAAATTATTAAAAAATACCTATTTTTGTACATATATATATGATTATAAAAAGATTCTTCAAAAGATACTCTATAAAATAGTAATTAGGACTTCCTTTTGTGCCTTGAACCACTGAAACAAGGTGTAAAGAAACAAAAATTACAGCCACTAGGGAGTCTTTTTGTGCTATTTAAGACATAAAAGCAAAAATCCCGATTGATCTTGCGACCCTTCGGGATTTTCTATACTATTTCATTTTCGGTCTTGCGACTTCATTTTCTATAGTGTTTATATAATCTACCCCTCAAATCGATATTAAGCAAGAAAAATTAGATTCTTTTTTTCGCGAACTTTTGATGAAAAACCCTAATTTAAATAGATTTTTACATCAGCTCTTGGATGTGGGATTGGAGAGGGATTAATTTCTAGATCTTCTTTTGATTCTAGGCTCTCAAAGTTTGTAGCTAATTTGTAAACAACATTCTTAAAAATATAACTTGCAAAAAATTTGCCTAAACAAGTATGGGCACCTCCAGAGAAAGGAAAATAAGCTTCATTTTGGTAATCTGGATCTAAAAATCTCTGCGGTGAGAATTTTTCTGGTTCATCCCAATATCGTTCATCATTATGTAGGACTAGAGGGCCTACGGCTACATATGTTCCAGCTTCTAATTCATATCCATCAATCTCAGTATCTCTCACAACATATCTTGGTGAGAATGGTACGGGAGGATATTTTCTCATAGCTTCATTGAATAATGCTTCACCTATATACCCATTCTTTAATTCTGATATATCAGTACAATTTATTTTTTTTGCCTCATCAGCTAATTCATTAAAAAACTGGTTATCTGTTGAAAGATAATGTATTGATGAAGTTAAAGTACTAGTTGTTGTGTCGTGAGCTGCCAATAAAAGAAATATCATATGTTCTGCTATTTCAAAGTAGGACAATCCACCTTCTTGGTTGTTTGTTTTTACTAATTCAGAAAATAATGTTTTTCGCTCAGTATCTACATTTTTTGCTTTTGACTCAAAATATTCTAGAAGTTCTTTTCTTGCTTTTAAGCCTTTTCTTAAACTGGTAAAAGGAAGGGGTATTCTTACTACTGAAATAGCTGACTCAATAGAATCTGTAAATAGTTTATTTAGTTCAACTAATCTAGTTTCATCTACTTCATCAAAAAATAATTCAACTGCGATATCAAACATTAGTTGCTTAATGTTTTCATGTAAGTCAAAGGATTCTTCTTTTTTTATCTTTTCAATCCATTGATCAATTTTTGGTTGTATGATTTCTAAATAGTTTTCTAATGCATCTCTTCTGAAAGATTCTTGTAATAATCCTCTATGATATTTGTGATCATCAAAATCTCTTAACATCAAACCATTCTCAAAAGTTGGACCTATCGAAAATTCCCATCCATGCTTAGATGAAAAATTATCTTCAGGATCTAGAAAAATCTGTTTTGTAGCAGAAGGCGATGAGAACATAGTCACTCTTTCATTTAAGATAGAGATTTCTAAAACATCCCCATGCTTTTCACGTAGCCGATTGGTAAGTGCTAGTGCATCATTTTTAAATTCTATAGAGTGTCCTATAAAAGGTAGTCCTTTTGAAACTGGTGCTTTCATAATTAAATAGTATAAGATAAAAAATTCAACAGAAAAGCAAAAATCCCGATTGATCTTGCGACCCTTCGGGATTTTCTATTCTATTTGTTTTCAATCTTGCGATATCATTTAAATAGTGTTCTACTAATTTACCCCTCTAATTAGTTCNATGCAAAATAATTATTAATGTATTTTTCGCGANCTTTTAATCATAAATTGCTGCTTTTTTCTCTTGTTAGTACGCTCCAATGCATAACTAACNATTATNCGAGGCATGTTTTTATGGTTTTTTTTCATAAATNATAACAAAACGTTCTCNTTTCTTTTACCTATTTCTCTAAGCATCCAGCCAGTTGCTTTATGTATTAGGTCTTCNGANTCACTTATATATTTTTTTGCTATTTTTAAAGTTAAATTAAATTCATTATTTTTAATTTTTGGCCATGTTGCTATTATTGCAATCCTCCTTAGCCATAAAGACCGGCTATCAGACCATTCTAAAATTTGTTTACTATTTTTCTTTTCTAAATGTTTACCAATTAAATTTGGTGCAATTTTATCTACTAAATCCCAATTATTTAATTGCTTAATATTTTTTACTGTAAATTTATACCATTCATCTTTGTTGCTTGATTTATTAAAATTATTCAAAACAACTAACCAACCACAGAATCGTTCTTCGTGCCAAGGTGAATTTAAAAGTTTTCTAATATCCTCTTTTGATAAATCTGAATATTTTTTTGCTACTTTTGCTATTTCAGGGACAACAATCCCTAAAAACTTATCTCCTTCTCCATATTCACCTTTTCCAGTCTTAAAAAATTTTGGCAAAAACTCTTTTTTTTCTTCGTTAATGTATTTTCTTAGATCTTTTTTTAATGAAGATATTGTCAATATATTAAATTTCCTTTGATTCAGAAACAAAATTAATAACTTCTGCTATTTCTTCATCATTGATATGTTTCGTAAAAACATTAAGAGTCGCATCTTCAAAAACCAACCTTAGGATGTCTTCTTCACTTATTTCTATACTTTTAATCTCATATACGTCTCTAACTACACTTAATGATTTTTCTTTTGTTCTTATTGCTATTCTTCCATTGTTAATTTCAATAACTGGCTGAATAAAGCTTTGTAGGGCAATAATTATTTGGAAAATTCCTAAACCTAAAATTAAATAAAACAAACCTTGTTCTCTGATATTGGACCCAAATTCTTTAAGGTCAATATAGTCTTTAAGAAAAATTCTTAACGGTCCTTCAAGCATATTGTCTATAGCAATATAACTTAAAACTAAACCGCCAAGCAAAGTTGGAATCATCGCAGTTCGGTTTCTATATATTTTTTTAACCATAAATTTATTTCTTTTAATAACAGATTACTTCATTTTAGCTATTGTTTATATATGGAAATTGTACTGATAAGACATGGCCAACCAGAGTGGGTTAAAGACGGTGAGTACACAGTTGATCCAGGATTGACTGAATTAGGAAAGCAGCAAGCTGAAAAGTCCTCTTCAGTGTTCATAAAAAATAGTATGGATCAAATTTGGGTCTCTCCTTTAAATAGGGCTCAAGAAACAATCAAGCCTTTTAACGACAGAAATATTGGATCAGAAGTTATAACTTTTGATTGGCTGCGTGAAGCGCTTGATGACGATGAAAAGAAATTAATAGGTGAAAGTGATGAAAGAATTAGAGAATATTTTGAACATCGTAATACACGGTCTTTTGAAGATTGGATGCAAACAACCCATGGTGAATATATGAAAGGGTTTAGTGAAAATATAATAAAAAATTTACAGGAAAACCTTAATAAAATTGGGATTCTTTCTATAGATGATAAATATGATAGATTGTTTGATTTAAGCAATGCAAAAATTGATAACTTAATGATTATTTCNCATGCAGGAACTATGTCGACATTAATGTCTTATTTTCTTAACTTGCCTTTATATCCTTGGACGTGGAGAAAATTTCTCCCTCGTCACGCAGGTCACACTTTTTTGAGATCTAGTGAAATATCTTCAGGTCATTTTTTTAGAATGAAGGAATTTAATAATGTCTCATTTATGGATGATGATANGTTAAAAACNTATTAAAAATAACTATACTTGTAATAACTTAGAAGGATTATGCAAGGTTCTAAAATACTTCCAGAATTAAATGCAAGNAAGCTCACACCTACAAAGAAAAGATACTTTTTAAAATACCTTGCTGAATTTTTATTAAAAAGAGAAAAATTTTCTGCAAAAGGAAATTTCTTAAATAGCAAAAATGTTGTTTTAGTAGCAGCACCTCATCAATCAGCAAAAGATGAGTACTTTATGTTTTTAATTGTTATGGCAATGAACATAAAAATTTGTTACTTATCAGCAAAATGGACAATGAGAAGACTTCCTGTGCCGTTTTTAAAACCAAAAGATATTGACAAACAAGGCATACCTTGGCCTTTAGGGTGGTTGCAAGAAATTATATTTAGAAAATTTGGAGCAATTCCAGTTGAACGAAAAGAAAAAGCAGGACAGTACAATTCTGTTGTTAAAGAATTAGAAAAACATGATGGATTTGTTCTAATTGTTACTCCCGAAGGAAGATTTGACCCGTCTCGATTTAGATCAAGTTTTTTATATATTGCAAGAGAGTTAGATGCTGAAGTGATGCCTGTACAGATTGATTATGAAAAAAGACGTTTTACTCTTTTACCTGCTTTAGATATAGAGGGNACTGAGGAAGAAGTTATAAGNCGATTGAGATCATTATTTGATGGTATTAAAGGTAAACATTCTAGGTTCGAGGCTTAAATGGAAGAAAAAATTCATAACCTCATAAAGGAGAGAGGTCCTTGGTTCTTAAAAGGTTCATTTCTTTCAAAACTAGTTTATAAATCNCTTTCNAAGTATTTGAGGATTGATGAAACTATTTACGCAGGAGATTTCATTCAAGATATGTCTGGTCCAGACGCATTCAATTGGTTGGGAGAAAACTATACGGCAAATTGTAAAGTTGAAGGTATTGAAAATATCCCTTTGAGTGGAAAGTGCTTGATCGTATCAAACCATCCAATGGGCCCTGCTGATGCTATTGCTATATATCACCAAATATACAAAGTAAGAAAGGATATCTTTTTCTTTGCTAATGAAATATTTATTTATTTAGTCGGATCTTTTGAAAATATCTTTGCTCCAGTTTTTTGGGATAAAGAAAAACAGGTTCATACAGCTTCAAAAACAACNTATAGGAATATTAAAAATTTTTTGTTAGATAACAGAATCGGAATACTTTTTCCATCTGGAAGGTTATCAAAGCTGACTTTTTCTGGTTTAAAAGATAGAAAGTGGGAAAAAACNCCAATANTAATTGCTGAAAGACATGATTGTCTTCTTATACCTGTGTTTATTAAAGNAAGAAACTCCTGGTTCTTTTATNTTGCATCGTATTTAAGTAGACAACTTCGAGATATTTCTCAGTTAAATGAGTTNTTTAACAAGAAAAATAAAAAAATAAAATTAATTATTGGTAAACCTGTTTTAAGAAGCGACTTGTCTGAAGACAAAAATATTGCAATTAAAGAGCTGAGAAATTTAACCGATAAATTAAAAAACTATTGAACAACATCTCCTGTTTTAGGACTTACTCCTAAATTGCCGACCATATATCCAAATAGTAAAGGCGTTGTGACTAATCCGCCTAACCCATAAAACCTCCAAACAAGGTCAACATCTGAAGAGAAAGACCAATATAGAATATTTACAACAACAATCAATCCATATAAAGATCCCATTAATGCTGTAGCTATTTGTAACTTTCTATCATGATTAGTTTTGTAATACCAATTTGTAATTTGAATTGCTCCAAATGAAAACCCTAAGCCATAAACTATTAGCATGGCCATACTGATTAAATCTCCAAGAACAAAGAATACTGACTGGTATAGGAACGAAATTAAATAAATTGCTCCCATACTCTTAGCTGAAACTTTAAATCTTATGGCGTAAACAAAAACAATACAGGCTAACATAGCGTTAAAAAATACTGATCCTGCGGCAAGGCGATCTGACCAATCCCAATAAAAAAATAGATCTATATCAAGAAAAGGATTTATAAATTGGGTCATAAATACTATCAGACCATAAATTGTGCCTATTGAAAATATTGAAGCGGCATCAAGCGTCTCCCTATAAGGTCTAGACGCAAATACATGGTCTAACATTAAAAATGATCCTAAAAAAAGCATTAAATGTGAGGGGCTGATTAGTGGTTCTACACCTGTCTCAATCCCAAGGACTGTATGCCAAATTGCATCAGATCCTCCACCTATAGCAAAAATTGATGCACCTAAAACACCTACATCAAATTTATAATCTTTCATTTTATTTTTTACATAAACAGCTGAGATAACAACAAAACCATATCCTGTATAAAGCAAGGCATGCCAAGGTGTAAAAAAGGTTTCTATTTCATCCAAAAGAAATGTATGAGCACTTGAGTCAACCCAGGCACCAGTAAACATCCAAACCATTGCAACAATCATTAGATATCTGTATTTCTTTTCAGTAATTGGTGTTGGTGCTAATTTATCAAACATTTTTATTCCTGATAACTAATAATATAGCTTCATGGATAAATTTTCTAGAACACTTACATTAAGAAATTCAATATTTTTAGGCTTAAGCTCAATGATTGGAGCATGTTTATTTGTAAATATAGCCCCAACAGCAAAGGCTGCCTCTTACTCCTCTATTATTGGATTGATTATGGCAAGTAGTGTTG
>PBPX01000039.1 GCA_002724835.1 Actinomycetota bacterium
ATTCTAGAAATAGGACCTGGAACAGGGTCTTTAACTAATGAATTATTAAAAGATGATTACAGAATAAAAGCAATTGAAATTGATAAAGAATTAGTAGACATAGTTTCAAAAAGGTTTAGTGACATACCAAATATAGAACTTATAAATGGTGATGCTATGGAATATGATTATTCACAATTAAGAGGTCCTTGGTGGATTATGGTTTCCAATCTTCCTTATTATGTTGGAACCAGGTTGCTTGTAAAGCTGATAACAGAAGTGCCTGTAATTCATAGGTACGTTGTAATGGTTCAGCGTGAAGTAGCAGAGAGGATTACTGCTGAACCAGGGACAAAAAATTATGGAGCTCTATCTGTTTTCTGTTCTTTATTTACAGAACCAAAGATTCAATTTGATGTAAATAAAAATTGTTTTTTTCCTGAACCAAAAATAATTTCAACAGTAGTTACTTTACAAAGAGAGCCTTTAGAAGATTCAGATTTAAGGATAAAAGCTTTTGAGATTGCTAAAGTTGCTTTTCAACAAAAAAGAAAAAAAATAAGAACTGCATTAAAAGAAATAATTACAGAAGATAAATTAATTAGCTTAAACATAGATCCAAACCTAAGACCAAGTAACTTAACACCAGATCACTATCTAGAATTAGCAATGGAGACGGAATGAAGTTTTTAAGTTCAGCAAAAATAAATCTTAATTTAGAAGTAAATTCTGAAACAAAAGATGGTTTACATACACTTACTTCATATTTAATACCTATAGATTTCTACGATGTAATTGAAATTAATGAGATTGACGAAAAAAACGATAAAATTATATTCACTCCTGATATCGAATTAAAAGGGAAGTCAACTATCGAGAAATCTTTAGATTTGTTGAGAGAGAGTAGTAGTTTCGAAAAATATTTTGAAGTAAAGGTAACTAAAAATATTCCAATTGAAGGCGGTTTGGGAGGCGGCAGTTCAAATGCAGGCTCAATAATCAAATATATATGTAGTACATATGATTTAGCACTACCTAAAAATCAAGATATTGCAAAAAAAGTAGGTAGCGACGTTCCATATTTTATCGAAGGTAAGCCAGGAGTAATTTCAGGTATTGGTGAAGAAGTAAGCATCGATGAAAGTATTGGAGATTTAGATATATTAATTGCAACACCTCATGAGAAAATATCAACAGTTGATGCTTTTCAGGCTTTTGATGAATTAGGTGATAAAAATAAATTTAAGAAATCAAAAATTAAAAATATGGAAATTTTTAATAATATGTGGAATCCTGCTTTGGTTATAGAGCCAAGATTACAAGATCATAAAGACCATCTTGAAGAAGTATTTAATATTGAATTTTTTATGTCAGGAACTGGTTCAACATTATTTGGAATAGATGAATACGATAATTTAGAGAACAATATTAAAAAAGTTGATAAAACAAGATTTAGATTGATAGAAATAACAAAAAAAATTGATTGTAGTTTGTTATTTAATGCAGAGTAGAATAAATGTGCAAAGAACAATGGCGGATGGTGTAATTGGCAACACATTGGGTTTTGGTCCCAACGTTGAGGGTTCGAGTCCTTCTCCGCCAGCTAGTAAATAAATGAAAATATCAGGAGTCATATTAGCAGCTGGTAAGGGGACAAGAATGAAGTCCTCCCTACCTAAGGTATTGCAACCTGTTTTGGGCAAACCAATGATATCTTATGCACAAACTGCTTTAACAAATGTAGATAGTAAATATGTAATCCTTGGTCATGAGTCCGATTCTGTTAGAGAGCATATCTTTGATGATTATAAAATTGTTGAGCAAGAGGAACAATTAGGTACAGGACATGCAGTTGTAACTTTGTTGGAAAGTGATGACTTTAAGTTAGATAGTTCTGATTATTTAATAATAATTCCTGGAGATGTTCCGCTTATCGATAAAAATGAAATAGATAAATTAATAGACTCAGTAACAAAAAATAATTCAACTCTTGGTTTGATTACTGCTGAAGTTAAAAATCCATCTGGATACGGAAGAATAGTTAGAAATAAAAATAACGCAGAAAAGATTGTAGAAGAATCTGATGCAAGCGATGATGAGAAATCAATAAATGAAATAAATTCTGGAATATATTGCATCGATAAGGAATTTCTTGTGAGCAATATAAATAACATTAAAAGTGACAACGCTCAGAATGAATTTTATCTCACAGATTTAATTGAGATAGCATTTCAAAAAGAACAAGATACAGTTATAGTACAAGTAATAGAAGATACTATAAAAGGTGTTAACTCGATGAGTCAACTAAACGATGTTGAAGATACGCTTAAAGAAAAGTTGATTTCTGCTCATATGGAAAATGGAGTTTATTTCCAAGATCCTTCCACTACCTATATTGATGAAACNGTAAAAATTCAAAGTGGAACAAAAATATTTGCTAACTGTCATTTAACTGGGAACACTGAAATTAAAGAAAATTGTGAAATAGGTCCTAACTCTTTAATAAGCGATTCAACAATAGGAGAGGGTTCAAAAGTTCTTTACTCTGTTGTTGATGGATCTGACATAGAGAGTAATGGACAAATTGGTCCTTATGCTCATTTGAGAACTGGTTCCTCATTAGGTGACAATGTCAAAGTGGGAGCATTTGCAGAAACGAAAAATTCAAAAATAAGTAAAGATAGTAAAGTTCCTCATTTAGCTTATGTAGGAGANGCTGAACTAGAAGAGGGAGTTAACTTTTCAGCTGGTGCAATTACCGTTAATTACGATGGAAAGGAAAAACATAAAACTGAGGTTAAAAAAGGTGCATTTGTTGGTTCAGATGCAATGTTAGTAGCTCCAGTGACAATTGGAGAAGGAGCCATGGTTGGTGCTGGATCCGTAATTACAAAAGATGTACCTGCTAAGTCATTAGGAATTGAAAGAAATANACAAAAGAATATAGATGGTTATATGGACAGAAAAAAAAGTTCAAAGGATAAGAAATGATTGAGCAATCGACAAAAAAGAGAATGCTCATCTACTCAGGGTCTTCCAATACTGAATTAGCAAAAAAAGTAGCTAAAGACTTAGGAACAGAACTTGCTGAAGTTGAAAAAGAACAGTTTGCTAGTGGAGAAATCTACATTCGATTAGCTGATAGTGCCAGAGGTGCTGATTGCTTTGTTCTTCAAAGTCATTCGGGTGGAATCAATTTTACAATTATGGAACAGTTGTTAATAGTTGATGCTTTAAAGAGAGCATCAGCAAAAAGAATAACGGCTGTACTTCCTTTTTATCCTTACTCAAGACAAGATAAAAAAGCACTACCAAGAGAACCAATTTCTGCNAGATTGATTGGAGATTTATTTATAGCTGCTGGAGCTAACAGATTAGTATCNATTGATCTTCATACCCAACAGATACAAGGTTTTATACACGCACCATTNGATCANTTAACTGCCATGCCCCTTTTTGTTGATTACTTTAAAAACAAATATGACGAATCTGTTTCTGTTATCTCTCCAGATGCTGGAGGTGTTAAAAGAGCAACAACATTTGCTAAGCATTTAGAAGCTTATGTTGGTTTTGTTCATAAGAAAAGAGATCCAAGTAAACATAATGAAGTAAAAGCCTTCACTGTAATTGGGGAGGTTGAAGATCGTCATGCGATTTTAATTGATGACATAATTGATACAGGAGGGACAATAGCCGCTGCTTCAAGAATCTTAAAAGAGAGGGGAGCAAAGACAGTAAGTGTAGTTGCTACTCACGGAATATTTTCTGATGGTTCAGTAGAGACACTTAAAGATGCACCAATTGATGAAATAGTTGTTACNGATACTCTTGAACAAAATGGTAATTCAGAATCACTTGGCAACGTACAAGTCCTTAGTGTTTCGNAAATAATTGCAAACGCACTAACATCAATATTTGCAGATGATTCAGTTTCNGCCCTCTTTATGGGCGAGAACGTTTTATAAGGAGACAATGTGGCTGATAAACAAAAAGTAAAAATAACTCTACTTGGTGTAATGAAAGAGTACGAAATAGAAGTAGATGATAAGAAAAAGTTTATGAAAGAAATTGAAGAATTGATGAAAGATGGTTCAATGTATTGGTTTAAAGATGACAAAGGTGAAGTAGGAATCAATACATCTCAGATTAATTCTATTGAGTTTTTGGATGATGANGGCAAAAGAGAAGCAGGCTTAGTCTCTAATAGTTAACGAGTTTACCTNTTTTTCTATACTCTCGTCTGATTGTTTTTCTCTCATCTTCGGTAGCCCCACCCCATACTCCCGAATCTTGGTTTGTTGAAATTGCGTATTCTAGACAATCAAGCTTAACNGAACATTCATTACATACAGCTTTTGCTTCTGCAATTTGCTTCATTGCTTTCATTGATGAGCCAATAGGGAAGAAAAGATCAGAATCCATAGAGGAACATGCGCCTTCAAGCATCCAACTTTCTTGTTCTAATTCAAATTTCATCATATGCACATTCCTTAATACTTTGTGAAATATTTCACAATCTATTGTAGTAGTATTAGGGGGATAAGGAANAACTTGAGTTATATTTTTGCACATAGAGGTTTACCAAATGTTTATATGGAAAACTCACTCACCGGACTTAANAAAGCTTTAGANCACTGTGANTATGTTGAAACAGACATAAGACTTACCAAAGACAACAATCTTCTTTTATTTCANGANCCNTATATAAATGATTATTTAATAGAAGACTTAACTATAGAAGATATTTCTAAATTATTAGANGGTATCTCAGTAANTGAAATAATTCTTGAATCAAGAGATCAAATTAATGGAAAAGTTAATTTTGAAATTAAAACAGATAAAACTTCATCAAACAATATTGATATTTTATTTCAAAAAGTATCAGGAATTGCNAANAANGATGACATNATCTCTTCTTTTCACTGGGANGGGGTATATAACTTTAGGGATATTTTTACTTCTGAATATGGAATTATTTTAAANAGTGAAGATCATTTATTCGAGGCTAAGGCAATGTCTAATCATGATGAGAAAATATATTTTATGGTTGAGAAAGGATTAATCAACAGTAGAAATTTTGATTTGCCTAAAGAGAGNACAGCAGCTTGGACTGTAAATGATGAGAATGAATTTAAACGACTTATGGAAATAGGGCTATTTGGAATAATTACAGATATTCCTGATACAATGCAATTATATAAAAAGTAGGGATATGGCAATACTTGATGAATTAAATGATGCTTTAAAAGAAGCTATGAAAACAAAAGAAAAAGCAAAACTAGATGCTATCAGACAGGTTAAATCTGAGATAGAAGAAAAGAGAGCTGAAAAGGGTGAAGATATAACTGATGAGCTAGTTTTAGGAGTTATCAAATCTTATGTTAAAAAAATGACTAAAGCTGTTGAAGAGTATNANTCNTTAGGTGATCGAGGNNCNGAAATGGCAGAGAAGATTCANTTTGANATNGATTTTNTNAGTGNNTGGCTTCCAGAACAACTNAGTGANGAAGATGTAGAAAAAATAGTTGANGAAGTNTTAAGTGAAATGGGTGATGTTGATATTTCTCAGATGGGCAAAGTAATAGGAGCTGTTATGGCTAAAGGCGACGGCATAGATGGCGGNGCAGTTAGCAAAATAGTTAAAGAAAAACTTAGTTAATTTACATTCAATTTTTACTCTCATACATAGATATTTTCAGTTACACTCATTTTGTGGGGGAGATAAGTAAATTAAAACAAAAATATTCCCATTAATTTTAATTTTATTTTTAATCAATTTATTTACTTACGAACGATTTAATACATCAAACATAGCAAAGAAAGAAGTGCATTGTATTTCTGAGAACAATTAACAA
>PBPX01000040.1 GCA_002724835.1 Actinomycetota bacterium
GTCTTTTACCCCAATTGGTACACCAGTAAAGTCAAGGGAGACATCTGCTTCTACAGTTTGTGTAAGGTCGATTTGTATAAGATCTACATGAACTATTTGATCTTTATAAGGATGTCTTTGAATTTCTCTAGGAAGAGCTGTGACAGTATCTTTTTTTCCAATAGATAAATTTAAAATAACATTTGTTCCAGCTTCAGTTTTAAGTGCATTATTAAATTCTCTGGCATCAATATATACAGACTTTGGCTCCATGCCCATACCATAAACAATTGCAGGTATTGAGCCTGAAGACCTAAGCCTCCTTGACTCTGCAGAACCTGTATCTTTTCTAACTGTAGCTACTAAATTAGTTTCCATAATTTCCTTACGAAGTATATAGAATAATAAATTTTAATTACTATTTATATCCTAAATTACGATTTTTCCGTTGCTGATCTTGCTGAAATCACAGCAAAAGTAAGTGTTAAAAATGAAAAACCTCCAGCAACTAAAAATCCTTTCAAAATGACGTCTATAACCCAGCCATCTATCATTATTGCTCTCATTCCTTCTAATACATATGTAGTTGGATTGAAGGCTGCTGCTGATTCAAGCCATCCTTTTAGAGCATATCTAGGAGTAAAAGTGGGTGCTAAAAATAATGCAGGGAAAAACAAGAAAGTAGCTGCTTGTGCTCCTTGTGAGGAGCCAGATCTAACTCCTGCAGCAACAGAGTATCCAGCAAACCCCATGCCCCAGAAGAAAGCCATTCCTAAAACTGCAAAGTATCCTGCTAACCCTGTAGCAGGATCTGCACCTATAAGATTCCCTAAGCTCATAATTAAAGTTGCTTGCAATAGAACTCTTATAGCACCAACAGCTATTGGAGCAAGAATAATTGCCCATTTAGAAATCGGCATTCCTTGATATCTTTTAAAAACTCCTGATTCAATATCTTCTACTAGATATATTCCTGATGCACCTCCGCTGACTGATGCTGAAACAATTGAAACAGGCAAGATAAAGTTAAGAAAATTACCCTTAGCAAAATCAAAAGGTGTTCCTGCAGCGCTTCCTCCAAAAACCCCTCCGAGCGCACCATCATAAACTAGTAAAAAGAATGCAGAAATAAATATATTAGGCAATTCTGCCAAAGGTCTTCTTGATAACCTCAACAAAAGCCTTTTAGTTAAAATCCATAACTGTAATAAAAATGAAGCCTGTGTATTATTCATTCTCACTCACTTCTTCTTCTAATTTTTCTTCCTCCGCTGCGCCTTCAAGACGATAACCCGTAACTTGTAGAAATACATCATCAAGTGAAGGTTTATTTGCTGTTACCGAAACAACTTCTAGTTTGTTATTTGAAAGATGCTTTAATAGATCAGGAATTTTTTCAGCACCATTTTCAACAGTAACTCTTAATTGATTCTTTTCAGTTTCAGAATTTTCTATTAATTGCTGTGCTTTTTTTACTTCATTATCACTATTAAAAGTAAAAGTAATTACATCTCCTCCAATCAATGCCTTTAATTCATCTGGAGTACCTTCAGCGGCAACAAGACCATTATCAATTATTGAAATTCTATCTGCTAATTCGTCTGCTTCTTCAAGGTATTGTGTTGTTAGGATTATTGTTACTCCACCATCTCTAAGTCTCTTTATTTCATCCCATAACACTCTTCTTGATCCTGGATCAAGACCAGTTGTTGGTTCATCTAAAAATAAAACGTCTGGTTTATGTACAAGACTTAAACCTAGATCAAGTCTTCTTTTCATCCCACCCGAATATGTTTTAACTCTTCTGTCAGCAGCTTCTTCTAAACCTACCAGTTGAAGTAATTCGGAAGTTCTTGTTTCGGCATCTGTCTTTGAAAAACCCCATAACCTTGCAGTAGTAAAAAATAATTCTCTTCCAGTAAGTAAGTTATCTAGACCTGTATCTTGTAAAGCTATACCAATTTTTTCTCTTACGTTCCTATCTTCTTTTTCTACATCCAGACCAAAGATAGTTCCACTACCCGATGAAACTCTTAATAGGGTTGTAAGCATTAATATGGTTGTACTTTTTCCAGCACCATTAGGACCTAAAATACTAAATATCTCGCCTTGGTTAACGTGAAAACTAACATCTTTAACAGCTTCTACATCTCCATCTTTAGATTTAAATGTTTTTTTTAGGTTTTTTGCTTCTACTGCAAACAACTTTTACCCCCGTTTAAAGTTAGTTATGAAATAATAGTTTAGTCTGTTTTTTTTGGCCGCGTAGCTCAGGGGATAGAGCACAGGTTTCCTAAACCTGGTGTCGCAGGTTCGAATCCTGCCGTGGCCGCAAATAGGTTAAAAAATTATTCCTTCTTTTGCTAAAAGCTGTTTCTTTCTCTTTTTTCCACCAGATCCACTATATCCTCCAATGTGACCATCTGATCTTATAACCCTATGGCATGGTATCTCAGGAGCATAAGGATTCTTACCACATGCATTTGCAACAGCTCTTGAACTATTTGGTTTTCCTATAGCTATTGCTAATTCTTTATAACTTCTAGTTTGGCCGTATGGTATTTTGGCTATTTCTTTCCAAACTAATATTTGAAATTCAGTACCTTTAAGTTTCATTTAATTTAAAAACATTTTATCCAGTAAGTTCTTCAAGCTGTTCATTAAAAGGCTTCCTTAAGAACTCCTCATATTCTTCATAAAACTCTTCAGTAGTCATAGAAAAGACCTGATTAAAAGCTTCATACCATCCATACTCTGCAGCAATCGGCCAGAAATCAAGAATAATTGCATCTGGAGATGTTTTCTTTGCTAAAAGCTCGAATGCAATATGGCCGAATTCATACTGAAGACCCCCCAAGCACATCTGAAAACAATATTGATTTATTCTTTGGATTTGTTCTTCTGACTCAGTATCACCAACTGATAATCCAGGAAACCTTACTCTATGTTCCGCAATGGTATATAGAGATTCTTTAACTATTTCATTTCTATTCCCCCAACCATGTTTATTGGCAAGATTAGTTTCAAAATATACAGCACTACCTTCCCCAACCCATCTAGGTATGTCCCATCCAAAACCTATCCAGCTTGGTCTATATAAAACATGAGCTTCTTGATAAACGTGAAAATATTCATGAGCGTTAACCATTCTGTCACGATTAAGTTCATACATGAATTCATTGTTTTCACCTGCTGATGGGTTATGAACAAATGACTGTACGGGTTTTTCTATATACCATGAATGTTGAGCAAATCCATTTGATCCTGGATATATATAAGCCATCTCTCTCATTCCTTGACCTTGATCATCTATGCACCGTTGAACTGGCTCATCAGGATAATTAAATTCACAGAAATCCAAAATTATATCATCAATAACATCAACATCATTTCCTATGTAATATACTCTCATAGGACCATAATTTCCTAAAACTTCAATCGCTTTATACATTCCATCTTTTGAGGCTTCTACAACTTCTTCTGGAATATCACTAGCAACTCTAAAAGTAATTTCTATATCTTGAGCTTTATTCCATCCATACTCTCTTAACCTTTCAGCATTGTTTTTTTGTTCCTGAGTTAATGGAGTAGGTGTACGATCTTCGACGAGAGGATTAAATGGCTTAAATACCATCTGATAAATACATCTTTCATATTTCCAATTATTTTCTTGTTCTTCTTGTGTTAAATTTCGCTTAAAAATATAGCTATCTTTACACTCTTGACTTGCGTTTTGTTCCCAACCTGCGCAATAGCCGTCGGGATCATCGCAGAGAATATACTCCGTATTGAAATTAAAATCTATCCACTCAACACCTGGTTCTTGCCATAGTCCAGCATAAGATCCTAAATTTTCTTGTAGAACTTCTTCAGCTTTTTTGGCCTCTATTCCTTCATCTTCCTGATGATCTCCTTCATCTTCNTGATGATCTCCTTCATCCGCTCTTCTTTCTTCTTCACATTCATCTACTAAAGAGTCATAAAGCGAACCATCCCAAGGACCCTCAAATATTAGATTGACTGTATTACCCATTCCTTCTATCTTTGGAATATTGTCCCAGCCTTTAGAAACTATACATTCAACCAGCCAGTCCACGTCAATTTCATCAGCAGGATAGTCAATTATATATAAATCTTTTTCCTCATTCTCCTCTTCAACCATCACTTGATCATTTGATGAAGAGGTCTCACCCGAGCAATAAGAAATCATTATTAGTGAAATAGAAATTATTAATAATTTCTTCATTCAAAAATTCCATGCTGCTTGCCGGAGTTTAAATATTTTTGCGCATAGATGCCTGCTAGAGAAATACTTTTCAACTCTAACCAAGTATATGGATTAGATATTTCATCTCTCACATATGCAAAGAAAGCAGTAATTGACTCTTTGTGCCCTTTTCCTTCATTAAAAATCTTGCTTTTGTCTAAAGTNCCTTCCAAATATCTTAANAGTTGAAAATCTTCGACTATGTATGAATTGCCATTTCCATGTATTTCAACTCTTTCTTTTGTCAATGCTTGNTTAGTTTCAGAAAAATACTGNATTGCTGCATGAGAACCATTTGCAAANTTNATATTTAAAAATACTTGATTATCTAAAGCTTTATTGTTTTCTTTATCAATTGGAGAAGAAGACGAGATNCTTTGTGGAAGTGAGTCAAACAAATAACATGCTAGGTCAATAGCATGGATTGCCTCTCCAACAATTCTACCTCCTCCTATCTCATCGACATTTGTCCAGTGGTCTTCTTCTAGTGGTGGAACACTGAATCTAAAATTAATACTATTTGCTGGTGAATTATTTAATTTTGTTTTTATAAATTGAGTAGCAATTGCAAATCTTCTATTGAACCCAAGAAAGATTTTTGGATTGTCTGCGTTATACATCGCCTCCTCTATTTCTATTATTGAAGAAGCCTCTATAGCAAGTGGCTTTTCTACATAAACCGCTTTCCCTGCTTCAATAGCTTTTATGACTAATTCGGCATGATTAAAATGTTGCGTCAAAATAAAAACAGCATCTATTTCTTCAGCATCTAATATTTCAGACTCAGTTTCATATTTGTTTTTAACTTTAAAACTTCTTGCTAAAAGTTCTGAACTTAAACCTCCTGAAGAAGCAATCCCTAATACCTGGCACTCTTTCTTTAATTCTTTCAAAATAGGCAATATAGTTGTTGAAGCAAAATTTCCAGCCCCTATGATACCAACCNTAACCTTGCCAACATTAGGTTCAGGTTCAACTTTTTCAAATTCAATCTTAGGTTCTGTTTTTATTTCATAACGCAAAAGAATAGATAACGGTTTATTATCACCATCAAATTTCTTATATACATTTGGTGAATCAATAAAATCTATCTCTTCAGTCACTAAATCGCTTAAATGAATCTGATTCAAGGAAAGTAATTTTATAAATGCTTCGAAGTTTCTATTCTCAGTCCACCTAACATATTCAATTGGATAATCTTTACCAAGTACTTCATATTGTTTATCATACCTACCTGGGCCATATGATTTAGAAACCACTAGTTCAAGCTCTTTATAGTAGAACTCATTTCTTGAAATATTTAAAGGTATATCTCCAACAACTACAATTTTTGCTTTGTTTCTTGCAATTTTTGTAGCTACTTCTATTGGTTCATTGCTTGATGAGGCAGCAGTGATTATCACAGAATCTACATTCTCTAAATTTAATCCTTCTACTGTTTCATAATTATTTTTATTTTCTAAATGTCTACTAGAGTCTGGATCAATACCAATTACATNTGACCCTTGTGCTTCAGCTAATCTATAGACTAACTGACCAACAATACCTAAACCTATTACTACAACCTTCGAACCTAATGAAGTTTCAGATAACCTCAAGCTATGCAGGGCTATGCTTCCAAGAACTGTGAAAGCAGCTTCTTTCATGCTTGTATCATCTGGAATACGTGTACACAAATTTTGATTAACTAATACATACTCAGCATGATTTCCATTTGATACAACTTTATCTCCAACATGAAAATCTTTTACGCCTTCACCTACCTGAANAACTTCCCCGCTAGAGCTATACCCCAGCTGTATAGGGAGAATATTCTTTGGAAAGACTGCGTTCCAAACTGCTCCTGCNCCTTCTTTTTCTAGAAGTTCTAAACCTTTTGTAATATTTGAAGAGTCTTGTAGCTTATCTCCCACTGATCTGTTTGCTGAATCAATAGTTGCAAGCTCCGTNCCAGAAGATACAACTGAATAATGATTTTTAATTAAGACTTCTCCNGGCCCAGGTTGNGGGATAGGNGTATCCCATAAAATAGGATCTGGATTATTTCTTTCTACAACTAATTGCTTCATTTAGTACCCACNATNACTAATAATAACTACTTCACTTCTGTAATTAAGGGAGAGGTNAAATTAATAAACTCATTTTCAGGCGTTTCAATGATTAGAGATCCGTCAATATCTACATCTCTTGCCCACCCTCTTCCTTCAGGNTATTCAACAAGCTTTCCAATTGTTGTTAGTTTCTTTTTATATTCAGATAGTTCAAATTTATCATTTTCGACAAAATCTATTACCCGCTCTGCCCATTTTTCTGCATCTGAATTTATTAAATTATTATCTATTTTTTCATCATATAANGACCCAGCATTAGGAACACTTGGGCTATTCCAAAAGTAATTAACTCCAAGGCCTACACATACCAGACCTCTTTGTTCTTCTACNAAAATCCCTCCAATTTTATTTTCTTTAAAATTAATATCATTAGGCCATTTGAGTGTAAGTTCTTTATTTTCAACAACTTCCAAAAAACAAAATCCAGCAATTAAAGGAACGAGTGTATTGTTTAATTTTTCATTATTGTTTTCAAATACTAGTGAGGTCGCCAAACTCTGATCTGCATTCTGCCATTCTTTGTTTTCTCTACCTCTTCCTGAATCTTGTGAATAACTAACAACTAAAAGTGGTTCTGAAACATAGTTTTCTAAAGCATAATTCTGAGTATTGTCTATAGATTCGAAAAAAATAGTCTTCATCTTGTTACTTCTTTACATATATGTGGGTCAAATACTTACATTAACAATAAACAGTTAAACAAGAAAGTTGGGCATGTCAGAGGAAAATTTAGCTGAGAATAGGGACGAAAAGGCTAAGAAAATACAACACCCTAAAGGTAAATTATCTGCCTATGAAAGAATTGACCTTCTTTTAGATGAAGGTTCTTTTACAGAAATTGACGAAAATGTTGTTTCAGAAGAGAACCCTGATGGAGAAGCAGTAATCACTGGATCTGGAACAATTCATGGTAGGCCTGTTTATGTATTTTCAGAAGACTTCTCAATTATGGGAGGAAGTCTCGGAGAAATAGTTGCAAAGAAAATTTTAAGAGTCATGGATTTGGCACTTGATGCAAGAGCACCAATAGTTGGTATTAAAGACTCTGGTGGAGCACGTATTCAAGAAGGTATCTCATCTTTATATGGATATGCACAAATATTTAAAAAGAATGTAGAAGCTTCAGGAAAGATTCCTCAGATTTCAGTTGTAGTTGGACCTTCAGCTGGAGGTGCTGTTTACAGTCCTGCATTAACCGATTTTATTTTTCAAGTACAAGGTATAGGACAATTATATGTAACAGGCCCTGGTGTTGTAAAAACAGTAACTGGCGAGGATGTAAGCTACGAGGAACTTGGAGGAGTTGAAGCTCATGGAACAAAATCAGGTGTTAGTCATCAAATATGTGAAAATGAAGAACAGGCTTTTGAAGAAGTAAGATATTTATTAAGTTTTCTTCCACAATCAAGTGAACAAAAGCCTCCAGTATTTATAACCGAAGATGATAATGAACGTTCAGTTGAAATATTAGATAACCTTATCCCAGAAAATAGAAACCACCCATACGATATGAATGATGTAATAAATAATATTGTAGATGATGGCGAACAGTACCCTATTCAATCCAACTATGCTTTAAACATTATTACTAGTTTCTCAAGGATTAATGGAAATACAGTCGGAATAATTGCAAACCAACCTTTAGATTTTGCAGGAGTTATAGATATTAAAGCCTCAGAAAAAGCAGCTAGATTTGTTAGATTTTGTGATGCATTTAA
>PBPX01000041.1 GCA_002724835.1 Actinomycetota bacterium
TTATTCTTTCTTTATTAAAACATTTAAATATTAGTTGTTAATTGGAATTACGCACACCCACAGAAGTTAAAACTTTGTTAAATTGCTCTTGTTTCATGTAAAATATATATTCGTGAAGCGTTTTTTATTATCAGCATTTTTCTTAAGTATTGTAAGCATTCAAACTTTTTCATTTGCAGAAGAATCAAACGAAAAAGTTATTAAATCAAACAGAATTGATAATTATGAAATTTTGAGTATTTCTCAACCTGGAAGTCTTTTCTATAGCGTTACAAACGGAATCATTAAAAGTGCAATAAATCTTAACTCTAATTTAACTTTTATAGGGAGAGCGAATGTAGGCCTAGAGAAGGTAATAGACATAAACAACGTAGAGAAATTAACAACAAGAGAAAATTATTTATATAGTCTATCAATTAAAACAATTCACAATGATGTTTCAGATCTATTTTATTCAAAAAAAGTATCTGAAAGTTTAATTAATAATGAAATAATAATTTCTGACTTAACAGCTAATTTGTATTCACTAGTAAAAGGAGACTCCCTGTTTCTTATAGGTTTAAACCAACAAGAAGTAGAAGTTGTTGTAGGAGAGATTATTCCAGATTCTGAAATTGGATGGTTCGAAGGAGTAGTAAATAAAGATCTGGGTTATAAATTAGGGATCAATAGAAATATACAAGCAATAATTTGGGGAAATAAGATTACTGAAAATCATTTAATTGAAATTCATAGGAATATTAAATATGAAAAAATAAAATTAACTGGTAGAAACTCAATTCCAAATAGAAATTGGGTACTACCAACTGCCCTTGTAAAAGAAATGTTTGGTGATTTTCAAATTAAAGAAAGAGATGGTACCTGGATAACAATTGATAAAGCTTGGAAAGATGAAAATATTNAAACAANAAATGTNCCTATCTTNGGAANGATTNCTTGCCANAGATTAATGTGGGAGCCATTATTAGGAGNATTNAATCANATAATTGANGAAAATCTTNAAAGTGGNTTATCAAGAGANCAATNCAAANNNNCTGGTGGTTGTTATGCNCCAAGAAGAATAAATCGTTTTGANTCAGGAGGTTCAATTTCTAGACATGCTTGGGGNATTGCAATTGATATAAATACAAAAACAGGATACAAACCNAGAATTNTTGAAATTTTNAANGACTGGGGNTTTGCNTGGGGNGGNACTTGGACTTCNCCAGATGCTATGCATTTTGAATTAAGAAGTTTGTCAGCTAGTATCTCTCAAGCCAACAAATAGCGCCATTACAGAAGAAATTTAAATTCTTTCAGAGTTTGATAGATAATCAGTGCCTGTTGCATCAAATATTGGTACGTCGATTTCTTGAAAATTGATTTTAGAAAATTCAGAATGTGAAGTATGAAATAGAATTAAGTCATAATTATCAAAATTATTTACATCCTGTTCTTTATTAACAGAAACATTTAGGTCAAGAGATTCAACATAAGGATCATAAAATGAAACATTTACTCCTTTAGAAACTAAATTTTCAATAATATCGATAGAAGGAGATTCCCTAGTATCACTAATGTCTTTCTTGTAAGCAACNCCTAAGATGAGGATATTCGAGTTCTTCATGGGTTTTTGTAAAGAGTTCATCTTTTCTAATATTCTACTCACTATATAAGAAGGCATTGTATTGTTTATTTCCTGTGCTAACTCTACAAACCTAACTGGTTTACCAATCTGTCGTGTTTTAAAAGACAAATAGTTTGGATCTATTGGTATGCAGTGACCTCCAACACCTGGACCGGGTCTAAATGATTCAAACCCAAAAGGTTTGGTTTTTGCAGCTTCAACAACCTCCCATATGTCAATGTCCAACATATTACATAAGATTGCAAGCTCATTTATAAAAGCAATGTTTACATGCCTATATGTATTTTCAAGTAACTTAACCATCTCTGCTTCTTTTGTTCCGCTTACCTCTACAACCTCATCTATTATTTTTTCATAGAAATTTTTTATTTTTTTTGTTGAATTGTCATCAATACCACTAATAACTTTGGGTGTATTTTTGAAATTCCATGTTTCATTACCTGGATCAATTCGTTCAGGAGAGTAACCAACATGAAAATCTTTACCTGCTTTCAGTTCACTTATTGACTCTATCTCTGGTATTAAAACTTCTATTGTTGTACCTGGATAAGTTGTAGATTCTAAAATAATTACCTGATCTTTTGAAATATTTTCAGCAATTGTTCTAGCAGCTGCTTTAACATAGCTTAGATCAGGCTGATAATCTGTAAGCGGTGTTGGAACACTTATAACTATATGTTCACAATCTTTTAATGCTTCTGGTGAGTCGGAAATAGTAAGGTCTTTTTGAAGGGCTTTTTTTAGCATTTCGTCACTAATGTCTTCTATTGGAGAAGTACCATTTTGTAATTTTTTTACCTTGTCAGAATTATTATCATAACCAAATACCTTTAGNCCNGAATTACATGATTCGACTACTAAAGGAAGGCCAACATATCCAAGGCCTATAACTCCTANATCTTGTTTAAATTTACTCATAATTATTTGTACAAAATATTAAATATTCGTTCAGATGTTTTTCCATCCCAATTCTTGATTTTCATTTCATTAGAAAGTTTACTTGTAAGAGAATTATTTATTTCAGATATTATATTTTCTGTATTNAGACCAACAACCTTATTNGTACCAANNTCAACAGTAATAGGCCTTTCTGTTTCATTTCTTAATGTAAGGCAATTTATATTCATAAAAGTAGTCTCTTCCTGGAGGCCGCCAGAATCTGTAAGAACTAGAGTAGAGCCATTTACTAAGCTTAAAAAATCTATATAAGACATAGGATCGACAAGTGAAACATTTTGAAGTTCTATAGAATTTTTTTCAATATATTTTTTTAGACGGGGATGTGCAGGAAGGATTACTGAAAATTTATTTGTAAATTCGTTTAAAGCATTGAAAATATTATTTAAATTTTCATCAGTCAGATTTGAAGGTCTGTGTATTGTTGTCACAAAATAATTATTTTCAATTTTTAATTTATCAAGAATATCACTTGTTCCATTTTTTATTTTTTCATGGTTCTTTTTTAGGGTATCTATCATAATGTTTCCAACAGAAAATATTTTTTCACTATCTATATTTTCATCAATTAAATTCTCGACTGCATCATCTGACGGTGCAAATAAATAATCACTTATTGAATCAACAACTATTCTGTTTCTTTCTTCTGGCATTTCCATATTTCTAGATCTAAGACCAGATTCAACATGGAACAATTCTATCTTTTTATTTTTAGCAGCTAACGAAGCAGCCAATGTTGAGGTTACATCACCAAAGACACCTACTCTACTTAATACATTCTTATTAAAAATATCGTCTAATGCCTCCAACATGTAACTTAGCTGTTCATTCATATTTACTGTCGGAGTTTCTAAAGTGATATCTGGATTTCTTATATTTAAATCATCAAATATATTTGATGACATCTTTTTATCTTTATGTTGTCCAGTATGAATAAATAAAGTATTTATATTATTTTCTTCAAAATATTCAAGAAGAGGTGCAGCTTTTACAAAATTTGGCCTCGTTCCTACAACAAGAGCAACATCATATTTTTCTTTCACTACTTAATGATTTTAGTAATCAAATAGTTCTTATTGAACAACTATCATTGAAATGGTGAATAAAAAAATAGTACTAAATGTTTGTGGGGTAAAGTCCTTAGGTGGATTAAAATTATTCCTTGAATCTTTTGATTACTTTGCTGAATCAGGTAACAACTTAATAGTTTTATATTCTGAATTACCTTTTTATAAAGACCTACAAAACCAGTTTTTAGATAGTGAGTTAGTTAAATTTGTTTATGTAAAGCAAAAAAGATTTTTACATCCTTATCTAAACTTATTTTTAAGTAAAAGTACCAAAGATAAAATAAACTCAAGTAACGCAATTATTCATTATGGAAATTTTGGATTTAAAACAAAAATTAAGTCTTTTGTTTTAATCCAGAATGTACTTCCACTAGTAAAAAATGATTTGCGTAATCGTCTTTTAAGGTACTTTATTTTAAGAAGTAGTAANATTTCAAATCATGTCCTNGTTCAACTTGAACACTTAAAAGACTACCTTCCAGTCTCAGAAAGAAATAAAATTATCGAAATTGGCGAAATTGTTGAGAAATCTGTACCACTCTCAAATACAAATGGAGGGATAGTTTGTTTTGGAAGTGAAATCCCAAATAAAAATTTTCAATTTATACTTAAAGCATTAAAAAATATTTCTTATAAAAATCATGTAACAATTATCAATCCTGTAAACAATATTAAAGAATTTAGTTGTGTCACTACTTCAAATAATGCAGAAACTATGAAAATATTATCTGAAAATGAAATTTATTTTCATGCCAGTAATTTTGAAACAGTNGGCTTGCCATTATATGAGGCACAAGAATTAGGACTTAAGGTAGTTGCTCCATCAAGTCCATATACACAATATTTTGATAAAGACAGTACTTTTCTTTATGAGATCAATAATGTTAATGACGCTGTCGAAAAAATAAATTTAGCAATCGAAAGTAAATCAGAAAACATAAAAGCCTTAAACTACTCAGAAAATTGGGGAAAAGTTTTAAGACTAATCTAAAATCTCTGTTATTGAATTTGATGTATATTTTTCAATAAATAATTNNTTATTAAAAGTTGAAATATCTTTATAGAAAGAATTTAATTGATTTAACAAATTTTCCTTATTAGATGTTTCCGATATGATAAATAAGTTNTGAAATTCATTAGCAATATTTTTTACAGGATCGTTTTCAACTTCACAGAAATGTANGACAGGNTTNCCTGTTGAAATATATTCAATAACCTTACTAGGTATTTGTGTAGTATTTAAATTTCCAATAGAGACTAGACAATGAAAAGAACCAGCCATTAGTTTCAATGCTTCTTCTCTCTCAACAATAGAGTGAAAAATTGAATTCAATTCCTTGTTGTGTGAAGCTATTTCATTTTTTGAATCATCATTTACATACCAATGGAATTCAATATTTTCCGTGTCTTTAAAAAAATTCATAAAATTTTTTGGTGACCTCACTCCTTTAGTGAACACACCAAAATATCCAAATTTTTTAGGATGTGAATTGTAGTTGTATTCTAAAGAAGCTGAATATATTTCTTCCTTA
Organism: Actinomycetota bacterium; assembly: GCA_002724835.1. Classification (GTDB taxonomy): domain Bacteria; phylum Actinomycetota; class Acidimicrobiia; order Actinomarinales; family Actinomarinaceae; genus Actinomarina. The sequence continues at coordinate 5,187 of PBPX01000041.1, forward strand.
AAATTACTAATAGGATTGCCTATATAAGTTTTTCTTGTTTCTATATCAAAATAATCAATGTGCGCAGAACTAGCCTCTTCATGAGTAAATATAATTTTGCTAGCTAAAGAATAGAATTTATTTTCNTAATATCTATTTAGCAAACCATACAATATTCTATTATTTTCCGGTGCATCTTTTTTTAATGTAAATGGATCGCCTATATCCATTACCCATTCTTTTTTATTTTTTTTNTTTATAATGTANGCCGCTATGTGAGATGAGAATGGAAGGCTAACACTTATTATTTGNTCATAATCTAAATTTAAATTTTTTTTATTTCTATATATGGATAACAACCAAAACATNGAATAATCTGGCCAAGCAAAAGTTTTNACAATAATTCTGTATATTTTTTTCAAAGTCTTATAAAACAATCTTTTTATGAAATTACTTTTTGAGAGGTTATTAGATTTTTCTCTCATCTGGCTTACAACACTACTAGAGCTCTTACTCCCAACATAAATAATATTTTTTTCTTCATCTAATTGTTGAGTTCCCGTTACAACAGTTACTTCATGTCCTTTATTGATAAGATCATNTACAATCAATTTCCACCTTGTAGTTCTAGGACTTACATGTGGTAAGTACTGATGAGTAACTATTAATATTTTTTTTCTTTTATCGTTCATTTTTTCCATTTAATGTAATTAAACCAATAGATATNGCTAAAGATAANCCNAATTCTTCNGCTTGAAAGAAATACATAAGTAAAATAATGAAAAAATTNATAAATAAATATAAATTTAAATCATTAAAACTNTTNAATAATTTNCTAAATAGTGNAAANATGATNNANGTGAACCAAGCTATACCTATNAGNCCTNCGGATAGATATATATTTGCATATAAGTTATTNAACGAAACTATTTGTCCAGGATTTCTAAATACTATCTGACCTTCTTTTTCTTGTTTAGACANTTCTTCAAATTCATAAGAGTAATCAATATTTGANGCTCCTANGCCATCACCAAATATTTTTATATTTTCAGAAGATATATAGCTTCTTAAAAATGAAATATTTTCAAAAGCATCAATACCTCCCGAAGAAATAAGAGTAACCCTAGTGAATATACTCTTGGTAACGCTTTCAGAATTTTTTGCTTCATCTAATTTATCATCATAAAGAGAGCAATTACATTTATCGGGTGATTCCGGTGGACACATTGTCGGATCTAAAGCTGGAAATTTNTAAGACAAATTATTTCCTAAAATACTTACAACTAAAATNATGANAATAGGAATTAATAAATAAAAATTGAATGATTTATTTTTTATTGTCCAAATTAATGAAGCAACTAGGAAAGCAAGGATTACGCTTATTACTCCCGTCAAACTTCTNGTTAAAACCATTGCCAATAGTGGAATCAATGAAACAAAATACCAATAATTTTTCTTCTTTGCTAAAAAAAACGTCAAAGGAATAGTTGGAGCTAGCCATACCGCAAGAAAACTTGGTTCTCTAAAAGTTCCATAATTTCTCAAAATAGAACATGCTCTTTTAATTGGTTGTGTCCACCCTCCTGATCCAGGTCTGGACCTTGTGAAATCTGGCACCTCTAGGAAGTAAGAGAAGTATGAATAAAGTGAGAATAAAGAAACTAGTACTCCTACATAAACTAAATATTCAATTATCTTTTCTTTATTTAAATGGTCATTGATGAAATGTATTGCCCAAATTGCAGCAATAAATCCAAGCAGTTTTAAAAGTCGTAAAGTTATATATTGAGAAAAAGTTGT
>PBPX01000042.1 GCA_002724835.1 Actinomycetota bacterium
GAAATACTCACTTAATTTATCTATGCTAATTCTTTCTTGTTTCATTGTATCTCTATCTCTTATTGTTACGCAATTGTCTTCTAAGGATTCAAAATCAACAGTTATGCAATAAGGAGTGCCTATTTCATCCTGCCTTCTATATCTTTTCCCAATAGATTGTGTTATATCGACTTCAGTACGGTAGTCATTTTTAAGTGTTTTATTAATTTCACTACAAACTTGGATTAAATCATCTTTTTTGCTTAAGGGAAGAATACCAATTTGTATAGGAGCTAATTCAAATGTAAATCTAAATACCGTTCTTTTTTCATCGTTTTCAAGCTTTTCTTCATCATAAACTGACAATAATAAAGCAAACAATGTTCTTGTTAATCCTCCTGCTGGCTCTATTACACTTGGGAGATATTTTTCATCATTTATAGAATCAAAATAGGTTAAATCTTTTCCACTATTTTTCTGATGAGATGATAAATCATAATTTCCTCTATTAGCAATCCCCTCAAGCTCTCCCCAACCCCATGGGTATAAATACTCAATATCTACTGTTTTCTTTGCATAATGAGCTAACTCACTATCTGCATGCTCTCTGAGTTGTAATTGGGTTTCTTTTATTCCTAGAGACTTATACCAATCCATTCTTTTATTTATCCAATAATCCATCCATTCATCTTCATCTGATTCTTTACAGAAAAATTCAATCTCCATTTGCTCAAATTCTCTAGTGCGAAAAATAAATTGTCCTGGTGTGATTTCATTCCTAAATGATTTGCCAATATTAGCAATACCAAAAGGAATCTTTGCTCTCATTGTCCTTAAAACATTTTCAAAATTAACAAAAATTCCCTGAGCTGTTTCTGGTCTTAAATAAACAGCAGAGTTTTCATCTTGAACAGGGCCAATGTTTGTTTCAAACATTAGATTAAATTGACGTGGCTCTGTTAAATCCTCCTTATTTAAATCGTCAGGCACCTGGTCTGCTCTAAATCTTTCACCGGTAGGTTTATGATCCACCATAGGATCTGTAAATTCATCTAAATGTCCTGATGATTTCCAAACATCACTACTTTGAATAATTGCTGTATCTACGGGATAAATATTAACTTCAACATCATTAAAACTCTCCCACCAATATTTTGAAATGTTTTGCTTCAGGACAGTGCCTAATGGACCATAATCATACGAACTTCTTAGTCCTCCATAAATTGAAGACGCATTGAAGACAAACCCTCTAGCTTGAGAAATCTTAACTACTTTATCAAATAACTCTTTATCAGGCTTTTCCATATTTTCTTACTCTTGTTTTATACTCTTCAACAATATTATAAAAATCATCTTCATCAAAATCAGGCCAAAGTGTATCAATAAACATAAGTTCAGTGTAGCTAAGTTGATATAGTAGAAAGTTGCTTAACCTTTTCTCTCCTGCTGTTCGAATCAATATATCCGGATTGGGCATTTCAGGTAAGTACATGTAATTTTTAAAATTTTCTTCTATGTGCTTCTTTGTAAACAACCAAGCATTTAATTTAAGATAAAAATAATGACCAAAGGCAGTTTTATGTACAGCATTATGTATTTCTTTATGAGAACCGTAATTAAAAGCAAAAACAAGATTTAATTTTTTGTTATCTTTGGTTATATGTTCTGTTTCTTTCATTAATTTTTTGTTCTCTTCAGGAATTCTTTTATCTTTTAGATCGCCAATAAAATTAAATTTTACTCCTTTTTCATGAAACTCTTCTCTTCGTCTTATTAATATATCTCTATTAAAAAACATTAAAAAATCAACTTCTTCAGATGATCTCGTCCAATTTTCAGTAGAAAATGCATAAACAGTTAACCAGCTTAAATTATTTTCTAAAGCCCAGTAGATTGCTTTTGAAAGAGCATGTTCACCTGCAGCATGCCCAGCTGTTCTGTCTAAATTTTTTTCAGTAGCCCACCTACCGTTGCCATCCATAATTATTGCAACGTGTTGGATTCCTAATTCTTTAATATTCATTCCAAACCATTTTCATAAGTTCATCTTCCATCTTTCTTAACTTTATTTCATTCTTGTGAGAATAGCCAACAAGATGTAAAAGCCCATGAATAATTATAAACTGAAGTTCTTCAACAAATGATTTTCCATAAATTTGAGAATGCTTTTTGATTATTTTGCGATTTATAAACATATCTCCTAAATCTTCTTCATTCTCAGGGTTAAGTCTTAAGATTGAATCTATATTTTTATATAGTGGAAAGGACAATACATCTGCAGCATTATTTTTCTGGAAGTAGGTCTTATTTAATGACTTTGATTTATTTTCATTAACTGAATGTAAGTTAAAGTAAAAATTATTCGATATATTGAATTTTTTAGTAAATATTAAAGATGCTTGATCTATTTTTTGTTTTTCATAATTATAGAAATACCCATTAAAAAATATTTTCAAATTATTCTTCTTCTAATTCTCTTACATCTTCACTTATATCTGGATACATAACTCTTTGATGGTAAAGACCCTCCAAACTTTTTTGGAAAGATTCTTTTATTAAATTTAAGTCTTCAAATGTAAGTGGAGACTCATCAAGTTGGTTATCAGTAATTTTTTCATTAAATATTTCTTCTACAACTTCCCTTATCTTTTCTTCATCAGCGTCTTCATTTAAAAATCTTGCTCTGCAAGCTCCTTCTAATGAGTCTGCAAACATTAAAATAGTTGTTTCTTTTGTTGATGGTTTATTTCCTAAATGTCTAAATTCATTTTTTTCCACATTAGGATTAACGTTCTTTTCCATTTCATAAAAATATCTCATAACAGCGTCTCCATGGTGTTCTAAAATTCCTCTATATACAATTTCTGGTATTTTAAATTTCTTAGCTAATGTAATTCCATCAGTAACATGTTGTCTTATAATATCTACCGATTCTCTTGGTGTAAGGTTTTCATGAGGATTTCTAGAACCAAATTGATTTTCAATATACATTGTAGGGTTCTCTGTTTTACCCAGATCATGAAAGTAGGCCATTGCTCTAGAAAGTTGGGAGTTAGCTCCTATCCTATGGGCAGCTCTATCTGCTAAAGTCCCAACTACTAATGAGTGGTTAAAAGTTCCCAAAGCATTCTCTTCTAGATACCTGAGACCAGGATGATTACGATCAGCCAACTCAGATAATCTAAAATTAGTAGTTAATCCAAAGATAGCCTCAATGTAGTTAATTATTGAAAATGCAGCAAGGTTCGCAAAAAGACCCCCTAGCAATGCAGATACTAAAATCTCAATAAGTTGAAAATCTTCTCTTAAGAAGAAATATACTCCAAAGGCAATAAGAGGTTGCGTTAAAGAAATATAAATAATTCTTTCTCTTAACAATCTTCTATCAACATCTTCAGAAATAAATACTGCTGGCAAGACTGCTAATATACCGCCCAAAGCTACAAGACCTATATTTCCTCCACCAGCAAGAGCTAAAAGTGAACTTGATAAAGATAGTACTAAAGTTGCTCTAAGGTTTAATAACGTTGCAGAAATTACACCCACAAAGGATATCGGTACTGCATATTTCAAATAATCAATTTCAAAACTTTGTGAAAAGTATGATGTACCTCTTAAAAATAAAGAGGCTATGAGAATTAAAGTCAATAGTAAGAGAAATTCTTTATCATTGAACCAAATTGAATCTTTGAATCTCCAAAATAAGAAATAAATTAAAATGAAGATTGAAAATATAATTGGAATTGCTGCTGTTTGTATAGTTCTTGATTCTCCTGATAAATAACCAAATCTATCTAATGCCTTGTATTGGACAGAACTAATCCTCTCTCCTTCACTTATAACCAAATCACCTTCAAAATACTTTACAATTACGGGCTCAACTGCTTCTGCAATTTTTTCTTTCTGCTCTTCCCATAACTCTTCTTCTAATTTTTCATTGGCTAATAAATTTTCAGCTATTAACTCAGCAACTGTTGATCTAATTCTATTTTCTGGAATTAATACATATAAATCACTAGAGAGATCTAAATAGGGTGGGCTTGAGACTAATGTTTGCCTTAATTGATTTAAGTTTTCATTATTTATTCCGTCAGATAATATTTGATCTGCTTGTGTTTTTGTTTCTATTTCAAGCTGAGAAAGATAACTTGTTTTATTGTTTGCATCATAATTTGATATTTCAACCAAAACTTCAATTGTTGAAGTCGAAATAGTTGAGAAAAGTACTGATTCTGTAATATTAGCTATTTGTTTTATTTTCGAATTATCGATAACTTCAACTTCAGGCTCAGACTCTTCCTCAACAATTGTATCTTCTGAAACTATTAATTTTTCATCAGTTCTTGCCTCAATAACTGTCAAAAACATATCAGTAATACCATTTATAGATGAATTATTTAAATCACTGTCAATGGAATATATAGGACTAACTGATTGAATTGCAATTTCTTTATTTCTTTCTGTTTTATCTTCATCAATTATTTCTATATATTTTGGCGCTGTAAACGTTGTTGGTGAGATATCACCGATACTAATTTTAATTATTTGGTTTTCAGGAAATAATGTAAATGAAATAAACCAAACTAGTGAACCAAATACAATAATGTAAAATAATTTTTTAATATGGAAAAGATACTCTTTAATCATTTTTCGGGAAANACCTCTAAGATCTTCGAAACAATAGGGTTTCTAACAATGTCGCTGTTCTGGAATTCCATTACAGATATCTCATCAATATTAGATAATTTTTTTCTTGTCTTCCTTAAACCTGAATAGTCTTTTTTATAAAGATCTATTTGGGTTTCATCTCCTGTAATAATTATCTTTGAATTTTCTCCTAATCTTGTTAAAAACATTTTAATTTGATTAGACGTTGCATTTTGTGCTTCATCTAAAATAATACAGGCATTGTCTAAAGTTCTACCTCTCATGTAAGCTAAAGGGACTATTTCAATATTTCTTTTCTCAATTAAATATCCTAATTTTTCATTACCAAAAAAATGTTCTAGTGCATCAAATAATGGAACTAAATATGGATCTATCTTTTGTGAAAGATCACCTGGTAAATAACCAAGCCTTTCACCTGCTTCTACTGCTGGCCTTGTTAAAACTATTTTCCTTATTTTATTTTCTGCATAAAGCTTTACAGCACTTGCTACAGCTAAAAATGTTTTTCCCGTACCTGCAGGACCAATCCCAAAAGTAACAGTAGAGTTTGAAATTATTTCCATATATTTAAACTGATTTATATTTTTAACTTTTATTGATTTATTATCAATAATTTCTACTGAACTTATTTTNTTTCCATTTCTCTTTGTCTCTGTATTAATCTTNGACAATAATTCAACATCTGCTTGGTCAATAACTTCTTTGTTTGCACTCATTACTACCATCTCATCTAATATTCTAAGTACTTCACTTGCTTCTTTTTTATCTCCATCAATGTAGATAACATTGCCTCTTACATTTATTTTCAANAGAGGAAACATTGATTTAATGTATTTAAGATTATTATCATTAACACCAAAAATATTTACCAGTTCTAATTCTGAAGGTATAACTTTTTCTATTCCCATTAAAATTCTCTTAGTTTTTCTCCACCTAACAAGTGTAGATGTATATGATAGACTGTTTGCCCACCATCGTTATTAGTATTCCATACTAATCTGTATCCGCTTTCATCTATTTCATATTTTTTTGCCAAATTTTTTGCTACTAATACCATGCTTCCTATCAATTCTTTATCTTCATCTTCTAAGTCATTTATAGTATTTATCCTTTTTTTTGGAATAATTAATAGATGTACTTTAGCCGCGGGGTTTATGTCTTTTATGCAAAATATTTTTTCATCTTCGTAAATTATTTCTGATTCTATTTCTTTATCAAGAATCATCTGAAATATTGATTTTTCTTCCATATTTGTATTTTATATCATTAAAGACACTGCAACAATTGCTGCTGTTTCAGTTCTAAAGGTAAATTCATTAATACTAGAAGTATAACTAAACTTATTTAATTCATCTTGAGACCAACCGCCCTCAGGACCAATGGCTATGTTTTGAAAGCTTAAATTGTCATTAATGTTCTTTCCACATATGTCTAATCCATGATTGAACGTATTAAAATCAATTTCTTCACAAATTTCAAACTTAGGAATAAATGGCGTTCCAGATTGCTCAACTGATGAGACTAACCAACTAATTACTTTATCAGTGTTTACATTAGCTTTTTGTGAATAATCAGTTGATCCAATNGTTATTGAATTTACATTTAGTTCACCTAATTTTTCAATCATGAATCTGAATCTAGTTTTATCTTGGATTGGGGGAACAAAAATATTAATGTTTTTATCTCTTTTGTATTCTTTTTTTGAACTTATCTNAATATTATTATCATTTAATTTACCAAAAAATAAAATACCTTTTCCATTAGATATTTTTATTGGTGAATTATTTCTTATTCTTAATACATTAAATAAATGGTGAAGCTTATCATCATTCAAAACTAACTCATCATAAGACTCATCAATATCAGTNTTATAAATTGTTGGTACGTGCATTATTCCTTTAAAAATTCTCTAAAGGCTTCTTTGGGAACTTCAACTTTACCTATATTTCTCATCTTCTTTTTGCCTTCTTTTTGCTTTTCTAATAGTTTCCTTTTTCGTGTNACGTCGCCACCATAAAGCTTAGCTGTTACATCTTTTCTTAGAGCTTTNATTGTCTCTCTAGCAATAATTCTNGAACCTATTGCTGCCTGAATCGGAATATCAAATTGCTGTCTTGGTATAAGCTCAGATAATTTTTTAACCCTTTTTCTTCCTATTAGTTCTGAGTTTTCTTTTGATAANATAGAGCTAAAAGAATCAACTATTTCACCATTAACTAATATATCAAGTTTTACTAAATTACCTTTTTCAAAATCAAGNATTTTATAATCTAAAGAAGCAAATCCTTGAGAAATTGATTTAAGNGAATCATAAAAACCTGAAACAAGTTCTAAAAGTGGAATTGTATATTTTGCTTTTACCATTGATGAACTTAAATAAACCAAATCTAATTGCGTACCTCTTTTTTCATTGAGTAATTTCATTATGGAACCCAAATATTGTTTAGGAAATAAAAGATCTAATTCACAAATTCTTTCTTGAATATTTTTTATATCTGTAAATTCATCTATTTTTGAAGGATTTCTTACAATTATCTCATCTTCATTATTTCTTACTATTTTAAATTCTACTGAAGGAGGCGTAACAATGAGTGAAAGGCCAAATTCTCTTTCGAGTCTTTCAATCACAATTTCCAGATGAAGTAATCCAAGAAAACCACATCGAAATCCAAAACCGAATGCTGATGAAGTCTCAGGTTCATATATGAAACTTGCATCATTTAANACATACTTATCTAATGAATCTCTAAGCTTTGTATAGTCATCTGAATCTGAGGGATAAATACTTGAAAATACAGTAGGCTGAGGCTCTTTATAGCCAGATAAAATTATTGGCTTATCATCGTTTGCATCTACTAATGTATCTCCAACTCTTATTTGTGATAANTCTTTAGCTCCAGTAACAACATAACCGACTTCACCAGATNCTAATTTAGGTGATTCCGTTAAATTTAAATCAAAATATCCAATTTCTGATGCTTCAAATTGATAACCCGAATTTACCAATTTTAAACTTGAATTTTTCTTTATTTCTCCGCCGAACATTCTTATTGAGGCAATCACCCCCCTGTAGGAGTCGAAATAAGAGTCGAATATTAAAGCATTGGTTTTCTCTGATTCTTGCTGAGGTGAGCTTATTAGAGTAGGTAGTTGTTCAATAAGTTCTTCTATACCTATACCTTCTTTTGAAGATATTCTAAATATTTCATCATCTTTAGACCCTATNAAATTATTTATTTGTTTAGAGACATTGTCTATTTCAACATCAACAGAGTCAATTTTATTAATGACAGGNATTATATCTAANCCCGCTTCAATAGCTGCATATGAGTGTGCAAAAGTTTGTGCTTGAACTCCCTGAGTACCATCAACAAGTAGTATTGCCCCATCACANGCTATTAAGGCTCGGGATACTTCATAAGAGAAATCAACATGCCCTGGTGTATCAATTAAATTGACTATTATATCTTTGAATTTCAACCTAATAGGTTGTGATTTAATAGTTATACCTCTCTCTCTTTCTAAGTCCATAGTGTCAAGAATTTGATCTTCATGGTCTCCGGGTTTAATTAACCCTGAAAATTCAATCAACCTATCCGCTAATGTAGATTTACCATGGTCAACATGTGCAATAATCGAAATATTTCTTATATTTTTATTAGTTATCATCTTTAATAAGTTATTATCTTATATACTAAGAGGTTTTAGATGGCGAATATTAAATCACAAAAAAAGAGAATAAGACAAGATAAGACAAAAAATATTAGAAATAAAGCTGCAAAAACTTCTCTTAAATCATCATTAAAGTCGATTTACGATGAGGAAAATAATTTAGTCAAAGAGAATAAAGAAGAGGTTATAAGAAAACTCGATATCGCTTATTCAAATGGCATTATTAGTAAAAATTTTCGAGATAGGAACAAATCAAGAATTTCAAAGTTGCAATAAACTTTTTGATGAGACTATAAATCTTTTTGCATTTTCAGAATTAAATCCATTTTCTAAAATTAATTTTTCTATTTTGTAAATACGTTCTATACAATTATCAATATCTTCTAATGTATGTTGTGATTTTCTCTCTCTTGCTAATTGATACTTGTAATCAATTTTTTCATTAAGTAGATTTGAAATTTCATCATCCTCATAAAGAAATGTCAATTTTAATCTAATTAATTCTTTTTGAAAATAAGATAAAAATTGCATAAAAGTATTTTCACTATTACAAAAGTGATCTACTACATCAGTTGATAATTTTATTTTTGATGAAAACAATATTTTTGTAAAATCCCATGGAAAAATTTCTTTTTCTTTTTTTGGTTCTAAATAATGAACTTTAATTTCTTTATTTTCACTAGAGAACTTACTTAAATTTTGTTTTTTTATTTGAAATATATATTTTTCATTGAAATTATAATTAAACTTTTTTAATTCGCTGTATGATACAAATTGATCATATATAAATTTATAAGTATCATTTTCAAAAAGACTAATACTATTTTCATTTTTAAATTCTTCAAAAGTCAATTTTTCAATATTAGATTTTATTTTTAATTCTTTATTTATCGATGAAATGTCACTTATTAAGCTTGGGGTTACTATTAACTCAGTCACTTAAGTCACTATATTTATTAATTTGTCTTCCAAAAAAATTACTTTTTTTGCATTATCAATATCAATTTCAAATTGATTTTTACATATTTCTTCAGCCTGCTCTTGAGTTATCCCTCTATCAACTTCAATAGCATTTTTCTTTTTTCCATTAATTTGAACTACCAACTCATATGTTGGATTTGCTAATTTTTCTTTATTAAATTTTGGCCATGATTCGTTATTGATTTCTTCATTAAAATAGTTTTTATATTTTTCTGAACCAAAATGTGGTGCAAGCGGATATATCAATAAACATATATTTTTAATTATTTGGTCTTTAAGATCTTTATTAATCATTTCTGTTTTATTTAAATAACTAGAAAGATCATTATTTAAAATCATTAAGTCAGAAACTACTGTATTGAATTCAAACTTTTCAAGGTGATTAGTTACAGATTCAATTGTTTGGTTAAGTTTTCTTTCAATTTCATTTCCAAATTCATTATTATTGCCTTCATCAATCTTCATATCAATAATCTGATCTAAATTTTCCCATAATTTATTTAAAAATCTTTTAGTTCCTTCAATTCCCCCATCATTCCAGTCAACTCCATCACTTGGTGGAGCCATAAATAAGATATATAACCTTAGAGCATCTGCTCCATGAGATTTAAAATACGCTTCAGGATCTACAATATTCCCTTTTGATTTTGACATTTTTGCTCCCTCAAAATTTATCATTCCTTGGGAGAATAAATTATTAAATGGTTCATCTATTTTAATAATTCCTAAATCTCTTAAGGCTTTAACAAAAAATCTAGAATATAGTAAATGTAGTATTGCATGTTCAACACCTCCTATATATTGATCTACAGGAAGCCAATCATTTATATATTCAGATTTGAAAGGTTCTTCATCATTATTAGGATCTAAAAATCTCAAATAGTACCATGAGGAATCAACAAAAGTATCCATTGTGTCAGTCTCTCTAATGCCAGGTATTTTACATTTTGGACATTCAGCATTAATAAATTCTTCACTTTTTGAAAGTGGAGATCCGTCAGTATTTATATAATTTTCAATTTCTGGAAGAACAACTGGAAGGTTTGTTACATCTTCAGCTATTAAACCACAATTTTCACAATTAATTAATGGAATTGGACATCCCCAGTATCTCTGCCTACTTATTAACCAATCCCTTAATCTAAAAGTAGTTTTTTTAACTCCAATTTTATTTTTTTCTAAATAATGAATAATTTTCTCACTTGCGTCTACATGTGAATTTAGATCATTAAAATCTCCTGAATTAATTAATACTCCCTCTCCTACATATGCTTCTTTCTCAACGTCTTTTTTTGTATCCATGTTCATGATTACTTGAAGAATTTCTATATTGTATTTCTTTGCAAAATCATAATCTCTTTGATCATGTGCTGGCACTGCCATTATTGCACCTGTTCCATAATTTATTAATACATAATCAGCAATCCATAGAGGTACCTCTTCGTTGGTCATTGGATTAATTACCTTTAAATGTGTATCAACACCTGTTTTCTCCTTTGATATTGACATTCGTTCAAATTCAGATTTTGACTTTGCTTTTTCAATATATTCTTTAATTTCAGTTTTATTATCAGAAATTTCAATTATTTTTTCCATAAGTTCGTGTTCAGGAGAAATGACTGCAAAAGTCATACCAAAAAGAGTATCCGGCCTTGTAGTAAAGACCTCAAAAGAAATGTCAGAATTACTAACATTTAATTGGAATTGTGCACCCTCTGACTTTCCAATCCAATTTTTCTGCATAGTCTTAACATTTTCAGGCCAGTTTCCAATTTTTTCTAATCCAGAAAGTAACTCATCTGAATATTTTGAGATTTTCAGAAACCATTGATTTAAGTTTTTTGGACTAACTTCTGTATCGCACCTATCACAATTTCCATCTATAACCTGTTCATTAGCTAAGACAGTTGTGCAAGAATCACACCAATTAACTGGGGCATCTTTTTTATAAGCTAAACCAGACTCGAATAATTTAATAAAAAGAAATTGAGTCCATTTATAATAATCCTCAGAATGTGCAGCTACCTCTCTATCCCAGTCATAAAGTGAACCTAATCTTATGATTTGATCTTTCATATTTTCAATTCGTTCTTCAGTAAACTTACGTGGATGAATACCAGTTTTAATTGCAGCATTTTCAGCTGGTAAGCCAAAGGAGTCCCATCCCATAGGAGATAAAACATTAAACCCATTTAATAATTTATATCTAGTAATTACATCGCCAATTGTGTAGTTTCGAACGTGCCCCATATGTAAATCCCCTGAAGGATATGGATACATACAAAGATTATAAAATTTAGGTTTTTCTGAATTAAGATCGCATTCAATAATATTGCTTTTTGACCAATAATCCTGCCACTTCTTTTCGATTTGTTGAAAATCAAAATCATTCATTTTTATATACTTCCTGAAATTTTGGGAATATTTTTTCTACCCTTGATTTTTCTAATTTCTTATCAATATTAGACAATTTTTCTTCAATTACAGAATAATCTTTTTTTAAATCGTTAATAGCAAGAGTAATTCTTTGAATTAATGAATCTACATTATTAAATAAATAACCTGTATCACTGTCTATATATGTATTCATTGGTTTTGTGTCTCTTGTGATACAAATTTTTGAATAACTCATAGCCTCAAGTAAAACTAAGCCTAAACCTTCTGAAAAAGATGGAAATACAAAAATGTCTACTTCATTAAAAAATTCTTCCCTATCTTCAACATATCCAAGAAAATTTATACAATCACTATTTTTCTCTTTAATACTTTCATTTAATTTATTAACATAATCAACATTTCCATAACCACCAATGTTTACTTTTATACTCTCTTCTTTTAAATTAAAGTTATTTATAGCATCCAAAAAGTCTTCTATTCCTTTGTTTTTATTTATTCTTCCAAGAAAACCAATTACCAATTCATTTGTATCTATTTCTTTTGGTGAGTTTTTATTTACCCAATATGGAATAACAACAGCATTTAAAGAAGGATTTAAATTATAAATCCACTGCTTTACTTCATCAGAAATTGCAATTACCGATGATGCATTTCCCCAAAATTTAGATAGTCGTTTCATAAATATTTTACGGAAAATATTGCTAAATTTATTTTCTTCTAAATAGGTATCGTATTTCCCATGAACACTTACAATCCATTTAATATTCGAGATCTTCTTTGAGAATTTTCTTAACATAAATATCATAAAATCACTTCTTGGTTGATGTGAATGTATTAAATCAATATTCTCTTTATTTAAATAATTAGCAAATGTGAAATAAGAAAAGACATTGAACATACGCGGGCCATTTAATCTTTGAATTTTTATGCCTAAATTGGCTATCTCATTCTCTAATGAAATTATATTTTTACTATCTGGGCCTATTGCAACTATTTTTACAACGTCATTATTTTTTGTTTGTTCTGATATCAAATCAAATAAATGCGTCTCTGCGCCACCTCTATTAAGCGAATTAATTACATGACAAATTAACATACTAATCCTAAATTCTAGGAGTTATCCATGTTGATTTCGGAGGAAAGAGATAATTTTCTCTATAAAATTCTTCTAACTTAATAGGAGTAAAACTTAGAATATTTTCATTATTTTTTTTACTATCATTTGGGAAAGAACTGATTAATCCATTTTCAAAGCATTCCCTCTTAAAGTTGTATAAATCATAAATATCAAATATCTCATCTGAGGAATATACATCATTATCTACTTTCAAATAAATATTGGAATTTGAATTCAGTTTAAATTTTTTACTTTTTAAAAAATCTAAAAACTCATCTTTTTTAATTTTTATTTCAGATAAATGTGAATCAACATTTACATCATTTGAAGAAATTATTACAACTTCTATTGGTAGATCAATAAAATTGCGAATGATAAAATCATACCTATGATGACCATCAAGAAGAGTCAGGTGATCGAAATTCAATTCTTTATCATTAACCAATTCAGTTGTTTCTATATCGGTTGAAAACAATAATGGCTCAAATTCTTTAACTAAATTAATACTTTGTTCTTCAATAGGTTTTGACAATTCTTCATGTGTAATGATTTCTAAATTGTTTGTTTTTGCAAAATTTATTTTGGCTTTTACTCCAACAACATTGTATTGTTTGAATTTGTAAGTAGAAAAATTTTTAATTTTCATATTTTTTAAAGAATTTAGAAATAAATTCAGATATATAGTCAACCATCTCAGAATCAACAGAGTTATAAAGGCTTATTCTTATTCCTCCAACACTTCTGTGTCCTTCTATCCCAACAATATTTTCCTTCTTAGCTTCA
>PBPX01000043.1 GCA_002724835.1 Actinomycetota bacterium
TTTTGAAAACTGTGAAGATATTTTAAGAAATGCTCTTCCAGAACAATTTGATTTAGATCCAGAAGTTGAAGCAGCTTTAGTGGATGCTTCTTTGGAATTTTCACAATGTATGAGAGATCAGGGTATTGATTTTCCTGACCCTAAACCTGGAGAATTTGGATTTTTTGCTTTTAGAGATGCTGATATAGACTTCGGTTCGGAAGCTGTACAAGAAGCTTTTGAAATCTGTCAGCCAGAAAATCCCCTAGAAAACTTAGATGATTAAATTGAGAAAATGTCTTACTTACCTGTTTTAATTTAAAGTATGGACAAAATAGAATTAGAAGGCTTAAAAGATGAAGAATTATTTGAGCTACAAAATTCAATTTCAGAAGTAATAAAACAACGAAATCTCAAAAAAGGAGATGTGGATGAAATTATTGATTCAGCTTTTAATGTTGGATTCCCAAAAATGGATGCTGTGGGGCTAAATCCATGGGTCGAAGGTTCTCTTATAGTTTGCCCAGGAGCAAGAATTGATAAATCTCAAACAAGGCATATTTGTAAATTTGTTGTTGCTGATGACGATTGGTCATGGGAATCTCAACACATGATTAGTGATGTTATAAGAAGAGATCAGTCATCCAAGCATTTTAAACAACATTCAATAACGTTAATTTCTCCATTTGAGGGCATGGTTTTACAGGTTATTTCTCAAAAGTCTCAACAGGGAAAACATTTAGTTGATGGTATTGAGTCATTTACATTTAAAAATGGAAAACTTGAAAAAACAATGACAAAATCATCAAGATCTAGAGACCACTAAAGATTCTTTTTTCAATATTATAATTTAATTAAATGGCAAAAATTATAATAATCGGAGGCGGTTTTGGAGGATTAAGCTTTCTTCAAAAAGCACGAAAGAGTAAAAACGATTTCATATTAATCGATAAAACTAATCATCATTTATTTCAACCACTCTTGTACCAAGTCGCAACAGCAGTACTTTCACCAGCAGATATAACAGTACCTCTTAGGAATTTATTCAAAAATGATAAAAACGTAAAAACAATTCTCTCAGAAGTAAAAGAAATAAATAAAGAAAAGAAGGAGATCACTTTAGATAATGCCGAAGTTATTAGTTATGACAAATTAATAATTAGTGCGGGTTCGAGCTATTCATTTTTTGGAAAAAACGAATGGTCTAAATTTGCTAAAGGATTAAAAGTTATAAATGATGCATTAGACATAAGAGAAAAAATATTAAAAGCTTTTGAAAAAGCTGAAAACGAAAAAGATGAAAGAATAAGAAAAAAATATCTGAATTTTGTAATTATTGGAGGAGGACCAACAGGAGTTGAATTAGCAGGTTCAATTGCTGAAATAGCTTATAAAAACATGACTAAAGAATTTAGAAATTTTAGCAGCACAGATGCCAATATATATTTACTTGAAGCAGGAGACAGAATACTCCCATCCTATAGCGAGAGTCTTGCTAAAAAGTCTTATAAATTCCTAAATGATTTAGGAGTAAAGGTAATGACAAAAGAGAGAGTAGAGAATATTGAAGAAATGAAGGTTACTACTAACAAGCAGGTTATTTATGCTGACAATATTATTTGGGCAGCAGGTAATGAGGCAAGCCCACTAATAAAATATCTAGACACAGAGACAGACAATGAAGGAAGAGCGGTAGTAAACCTAGATTGTTCTATAAAAGAAGACAACGAAGTCTATGTTATTGGTGATGCAGCAAACTTTAAAACAGAAAGTGGAGAATCATTACCAGGAATAGCTCCTGTCGCTATTCAACAAGGACGGTATGTTGCTCATAATATTAAAAAAAATATAGAAAAAGAAAAAAGAAAACCATTTAGATATTCAGATAAAGGCACGATGGCCACAATAGGAAGATTTAAAGCAATAGGAGTTGTAGGGAATTTTGAATTGGCAGGTTTTACAGCTTGGCTATTTTGGAGTTTAATTCACTTAGTGTATTTAATCGGTTACAGATCAAAGATACTTGTAGCTATAGAGTGGATTTTTGCTTACTTTTTTAACAAAAGAGGAACAAGGCTTATATACAGAGATGTAGATAAAAATTAAATTAATAAAAAAGCAATTCCTAAAAAGCCTGCAAAACCTACAATATCAGTAACTAAAGTCAAAAATATATTTGAAGCTAAGGCTGGATCAAATTTTAATTTTTTAAGGATTAAAGGAATAGAAGCTCCAAAGAGATTACCAATCAAAATATTTCCAAAAACAGCAATGCTTAGTGACAAAGCATAGGCAGAAAGACCAACAATATTTAAAATCGCAAAAGATATAATTCCTATAATTAAACCATTTATAGATCCGATTAAAGATTGTTTGCCAATAACTTCAGCTACTCTCGCATCTGATACATCATTTCTAGCCAAAGCTCTAATAACTATGGCTAATGATTGAGCGCCCGAGTTACCTCCAACTAAAGCAACTACTGGCATCAATGCTGCAAGTAAAGCATCTCTAGCTATAGCTTCCTCAAATTGTGAGATTAAAACAGAGACAGTAAAAGCAAGAAGCAAATTAACAGCTATCCATGGAAGCCTTAGTTGAATTGATTTTTGTAGGGGTGTAAAAATTGTTTCTTCAGCTCCTGCACCAAAAGATTGAGAAAAGTCTTCTCCTATTTCAGATTCAATAATATCTAAAGCGCTGCTTACTGTTGTCTGTCCAATTAGTTTATTGTTTTTATCAACCACAGGAAGAGCAAGTAACTCATATTGCTTTATTAGTCTTGCTGCTTCTTCTTGGTCTAATGATGGATTAATAAAAATTGGATTTTGAATCATAACATTATCAATAGTTTCATCTTCATCTGCAAAAACTATTTCTCTAAATGAAACAACACCAGATAATCTATTTTCATCATCTACTGAGTAAACATATAATAAGTCTTCAACATTTTCGTGAAGAGACTTTAATTCGACAAGAGCTTCTTTTATTGTTAAACCAATTGAAATTTTTGCAACTTCTTCAGACATAAGCCTTCCAACTGAATCCTTTGGATAAGCAAGTCTGCGATTTATATCCAACTTAGTTGATTTATCTAATATATCGAGTAAATCTTCAGCTTCATCAACAGTGCTTCTTTCAAAAACATCGACAACATCTTCTGTGTCCATCTCCCTAAAGATTTTTTCAACAGTTGTTTCTTTAAGGTTTTCTACAATTTCAATAATCGCCCTGGGTCTAAGTGATTCAAATATTTTAATAGACACGTCAATGGTAAGATCTTCTATTAAATGACTTGCATCACTAGGTTCAAACTCTTCTAAGGTGTCGGCAGAGTCAAAAGGGTCTGCTAACGCTATTTCATTCCAAATACTTAAATTTTTCTTTAGAAAGACAAGAGCATCTTCTGGACTTTTTCGTGCCAGCTCTCTTAGCTCCCCACCGTTTGTTGGCTCAATAATTTCTGAATTCATAGATACTTCGATATTACTTTAGTTAGAAAAGAATGAGGTTAAAAGGTTTCTAGGTTAGGTGTTTATTATGCCAATTAATTATTGCTTCAAACCTTTGCTTTCTATGAACAGGTTGTCCTGACCTTGAAAGTTCATGGCTCTCTGCAGGAAACCTCATCATAGCTGATTCAACCCCTCTTCTTTTAAGGTTAGAAAAAAGTTGTTCACCTTGTTCAATAGGGCATCGATAATCATTTTCTGAATGAATTATTAATGTTGGAGCAATTATATTATTTGCGTAAGTAATAGGACTTTTTTTCCTATATAGATTTATATTTTTATCGAATTCTTCTAATAAGTACATTTCTGGGAAAGTTATTCCAATATCTGAAGTTCCAACCATTGTTTCCCAATTTAAAAGGGCTCTTTCTACAACAGAAGACTTAAACATTTTTGGATAATGACTAATTACCCAAGCAGTCATAAAGCCACCATAAGATCCCCCCATAATTCCGTAATTTTTATTAGAGATTTTCATTTCTTTTACCATTTCTTTAAACGCAGTAACCACATCATGGGTATCATTTACTCCCCATTTGTTTCCACAAACATCTCTTAAAAATTTATGACCACGACCAGAAGACCCTCTAGGGTTGCAAGCAATTACATTGAACCCAGCTTCAGCGTAGGTTTGGAATTCATCAAAATAGGTAAACCCATATTGAGCTGCCGGACCTCCGTGTATGCTTAGTAACGTAGGATTATTTTTGCCTACAAAAATACCCCAAGCATCAATTTTTGACTTACCTGTGTCTATTCTTTTATAAACACATTCATGTGACTTAGTTTTTTTATGAAAGCTTGAGTTTGCTTTAGAGGGTGTGTTTTCCCAATCTTCTAATTTTTTATCTTTTAGTTCATATATTTCATCTTGTTTTGAAAAAGTATTCGCAATTACTGAAATTCTATTAGAACTTATTTCAAAATCAGAGATAGTCAATTGTTCATCAATTAATTTTTCAATATTTTTACCATCGCCCTTTCCAAGAAGTTGCTTCCCAGAATCTTCATACAAAATATACATAAATGAGTCTCTACATTTAACATTTGTTATTGGTCTATCAAGATCTTGATAAAGGACAGTTGTTTTGCCCGTATCTTTTATTTGGTGAATACTTATATTTGTTGGCCATTCAAACCTTTTGTTTAACCCAATTCCATGAAGCTCATTATTAAAAATAAATAATTTCCCCCACATTCCTTCGGTATGGATAGTTTCTAGTTTGCTGCCAGTTTTTTTTATAATTTTTTCATCAAGCATTGAACCTGATTCGTTGTAAGAGCTTGCTGTAAAATAAAGCGAGTTCCCTTTTTCAGCAATTGATCCAATAGATATAAACCCTTCTTTGTCTCCATCAATAATTTTTGAACTCTTTTGATTTGAAACGCTTACTTTATAAATATGGTTTCTCTTGTTAAAAATTATTCCACGAGTATCAAATCTGTATGGTATATTTTCAAGATATAGGGGCTCCATCTCTTTATCATCGATACTTTTAAAAGACGTATCCCACTCTTTAGTAACTATGTAAATAAAATTATCTTTAGATGCCCAATAATAATTCTGAATGGTATCTTCTGTCTCAAATACAGTCGTTATTGAATTTCCATCTTGGAAACAGAGAGAAGATATAGTTATTTTCTTACTTTTTTTTGTTGATTTTATATAGGAAAGTATTTTTTTATTATTTGAGTACTGCGGCATAGAAAAGTTACTTGCCTTAGTCCCTTTAAATTTTTTCCATGAATTTTTTGAATATCTCCAAAGCTCATTTTTATAGGTATTTTTATCAAAGTCCATCTTTGTGCTTTGTGCGACTATATTTTTATCATTAGATGTAATGTTTGATATTTTTCTATAATCAATTAAATTATTTGGTTTCAAAAAACCTCCTAAAAACTATAAAACAAGTCTATTTTGAAATCTTATCGTAAGCAAATGTGAAGATTATAGAAGTTAAGAACCCAATAAGAAAAGTATTTAAGTCGGCTAAACCGTAAAGATCAGTTGGAATAAAAATACCCCCAGGGTTGTTTGTTAAATCAATAAATATATATCTATAAATAAATACAGATAACAAAGAAAAAACAAAAGGAACTAAAAGAAAATGATCTTTAGATTTACTTTTTAATTTATAAAATGCAGGGAAAACCAAACATGTTGCAAGAAGATCTGCAACAAGAAAAACGGAAAATATATTTGTAACATATATTGCTGCAAATATTGCAAAATGAATAATTGCTAATGTTATGTACTGTGCTTCTTTTGCACCTTTCCCAATAAGATCTAAAGAAATTGTTGATGAGATAGCATTTTCTAAAGTATCTATACTTGAAGCAACCAATAGCGTACAAAGAGAGACTAATAATACTGAAGAGAATAAATTTAATTCAAGTTGGCCAATAAAACTAAGAGTCGGGCTCTCAAGACCCTTACCTGCTCCAACATCACCAGCTATGCCAATAAGTAAAATAGTTAAAAACGCACCGACTGCCGAAATGATAGATGCTTTTTTTATTGTCTTTTCATTTTTTGCAGAGAAAGTTCTTTGCCAGTAGCCTTGGGAAAATATTTCAGCAGCTGTAACAGCTAATATAACTGCAAGTGCAGATTTTAAACTGAATGTTTCAAAAGTTCCTAGTCCTCCTAATTTTGAGTAATTCACTATTTCAGAGAAAGAGTTCTGACTAAACCAAATACTAAATAAAACTATTAACAATAAAATTATTCCAATGCCTTGAAACTTATCGGTTATATAAGAGGCTTTAAAACCAGATTTTTTTAAATAAGCATAAGTAAAGACGCCTACAAGAATCATTATTCTTAAACCAGAAACTTCAGCAATTGACGGAAAAAGAAAGTTTATAGAAGCAAACTCTGCAACTAAAAAAGCACTCATATAAATTATTGCAACTAGTGAGACTACTATTTGAGCTGTTCTTCCATATCTGATATTAATGAACTGTGGTAAGGTTGCTCCGCCTGGTACTAAATTTGCAATTTTTGGACCTAGAAAAAATAAAAGTAAAAAAGGTGTAGCAGCCGATATAGCATAACCAATAACGTCATAACCTAAACCCCACCAAGCAACTTCGGCAGGAGCTGTAAGAATCCATAAGCCCATTCCACTTGCATAAAAGCTTAAAGAAACCCCAAATACATTTTCTGTTTTATTCAATACAAAATATTCATCTGTAGAAGACTTAATTTTTGTAGTTCTAAAGTAGACCAGAAGTAGTATTAGCAAAATTATTCCATAAGCTATGACTGAATTCATCTACAATTCTCCCTTAAAAGATTGGGATCAAAGAACTGTTTTCCCTTCGTTGGAATTATCCAACAGGTTCTTACGGTCGGTTTTTAACCCTCTCAGCCCTTGCTCCCGCTTTTTTATATTACCCATAATCATACTTCTTATTAGATAGTTTTCATAAATGTTAAGCTAGCAAAATGGTGAAAAGAGAAAATAAAAAACTGGAAAAACCATCAATTTTTACTACGGTTATTTGTTTGTTTGCAGCAGCTTTCATGTGGGGATCTAGCAATGTTATTGCAAGAAGTTTACTAATTGAAGGTGTCGGCGAAATATTTCTTGTAACAGCAAGAGTTACTATCATTGGATCTTTATTATTCACTTATTATCTTATTTTTAATAGAGAAAAATTTAATAAAAAACTATTAAAAGAGGCCTCATTAGCAAGCTTCGCATCTATATTTTTGGTTGGTTGGTCTTTTATTTTTTCACTTCAATATATTTCTTCTGGTTTAGTAACTTTAATGATTAGCTCAGCTCCAGTATTTACAGTTATGTGGTTAAAAATATTACTTAAAGAGGAAAAGGTTTCAATCTCTAAGTACATTGCTATAGGCACAGGTTTCTCTGGAATTGCTTATCTTTTTATATCAAGAGAAACTGGATTACTAGATCAAGGAAATATATTTTTAGGAGGGTCACTAGCATTTATAGGGGTCCAAGGAATAGCTTTTGCAACCGTATTAAACAGAAAATATGCTCCAAAGTATAAAGTTAGTAGCTGGTTAACATATCAATACCCTCTAGTTTTGATACTTTCTTGGGCTGCATTTTTTATTTCAGGTGTTGGAATAGAAAGCCTTGAACCTAGTCAGCAGTTAAGATTAGCAACACTAGTTGTATTCAACCTTGGAGCCTTTATGTCTTTCACCTGGTTAATTCAAAGAGTAAGCGCATTGTTAGTGGCAACAGTAGATTATTTAGTCCCAGTAGTTGGAGTTACAGCTGGTGTAATATTTCTCAACGAAGTTTTTAATATAAATATTGTTATCTCTGGAATATTTATATTTATATCATTAGTTATAAGCACACGAGAAGAATTTTCAAATTAATTAAATTGAATTTAACTCTTTTTTAACTTTTTTCAAATCCTGCCAAGTCAGCCATTTAGGTTTACCCTTATTTTTTGAAGGGTTTCTAAGCAAGTAAGAAGGATGGAATATAGGCATATATTTAATATTATCTTTCTCAATCCATTGACCTCTTATTTTTGATATTGGTTCATTAATTCCTAAAAATGATTGAACAGCAGTTGATCCAGCGAGAATAATAATTTTAGGCTTGAGTAAATTAACCTGTTCATTTAACCAGGGCATGCATGCTTCTGACTCAGCAGCGCTAGGTTTTCGATTATTAGGAGGCCTACATTTTACAATATTTGTTATGTAGCAATCTTCTAAAGGATCTATGTCAACTGATGAAAGAGCAGTATCAAGCATTTTTCCAGCTCTTCCAACGAATGGTAAACCAGTAATGTCTTCCTGTTCGCCAGGACCTTCACCTATTATTAGAACTTGAGCAGACTCATTTCCTTTTCCAACAACTACATTTTTTCTAGTTTTAGAAAGATTACAAGAAGTGCATTCAACACATTCAGAATTTAATTTTTTCAATGAAGAGTAATTTTTCATATATAGCTAAGTTTAATACCCCAAAAAATGAGAAAACCCTTGAATACTCCGCTTATTCAGTTTCCTGAATTAACTTGCTTCAAGGGTTATCTCTAACCCTTCTTGTAATGATCCTCTATAAAGATTTTCTTCACAAAAAGTTACTTTAAAGATATAGATAAAAATTCTTGAAATCAAAAAAAAATTAAATTTTTTTTCCCACTTTTTATACCTTTTTTCGATATTTTAAAACTATATTGCTCACACCAATTACAACAACGACTCCAAGTACAGCACTGAGAGCTGTTGAGAGAAAGTCGTTGTTCAGCCCTGATATGCCATAGTCGTCTAGTAATAAAACTATTCCACTACTTTCAGAGAATCCGAAATCACCAGCAACTGATTCTAGTCCATCGGGAGATGAAGAAGCATAAGGTGTAATTAGAGTTAGGCAAAGTAGTAAAAATATAAATAGCCCATAAAAAGAAGATTTATTATTATTTTTATCTTTATTAGCTTTTATATAAATTAAGTCAGATCTCACTCTTAATAATAAAGAAACTATTAACGCGGTTATAACTCCTTCCCCTAAACCAATTAGAAGATGAGATGACACCATTGCAATCAACACACTACCTAGTGGGACAGAAACGGTTCCACCAAGTGCATACTCAAATACAAAAGCAATTGACGAAAACACAACAGATAAAATTCCTGCCACAATAGAGCCTGAAATTATTGAAATATTAGCTTCTCCAAACAATTTCTTCCAAGAAGAAATTGTTAGCCATCCGACAAGAGAAGTAATAATTGCCATATTTAGAACATTTACCCCCAAAGCACTCAATCCACCGTCAGCAAACAGTAATGATTGGATAACAACAACAATTGAAATGCAAATAATTCCAAGATTAGGACCAAGTACAATAACAGCTAAAGCTCCTCCAAGTAAATGCCCACTGGTGCCAGCTGCTATTGGAAAGTTAATCATCTGTAGAACAAAGATTAAAGCAGACATCATACCCGTTAATGCTATTAATTTATCAGCTACCAAGCTTTTGGCGCTTCTAATATAAGCCCATAGTGTAGCAAAACTAATGACTCCTGTTCCAATTGAAACGGGAGCATTTATAAAACCATCAGGTACATGCATAACTAGATTATAAAATAGTTAAGTCTTATTGCAAGTCCTTTGCAGAAAGCTCAACTTATTAAATTGAAATGTATTGCAAAAATTCCATGAATAGGAATCATCTCTTTATATTCTTCAAAACTATAAAGCATCTCAACACCTTCTTCAAGAGAAGAAATAATCCCTGAGAGCACTTCAAGGCCCTCATTTTTTAGAAGGTCTTCAGGGTTTTTGTATTTTATCACCTTAAGAACTTCAACACTTAAGGCATCTTTTTCGACTATTTCAAGACCTACAAAAGGTGGTCCATTAATTATTTGAAATTTAATAATGTCATAAGGTTCTAATTTTGTATAGTCAATATTTTCATAACTATTATTAGTTCTTATTTCAACTTTTTTTCTACCTGAAATAATTGCTTCTAGTGGTTTCCTGTAAATCTCAAGAGGATATGTTGACATTTTTTGTTTGTTAAATTATTTTATTCTCTTTTAACCATTGGTGAATTTCACTCAGAACAAAAGGTCGAGTGTCCTGATTTAAAATTTCGTGTTTTGAATTTTCGACTTCAACAAATGTTACATTGTCTAATTCAGAAATATTTTTACAACCAGAAATAGGCACTATTGTATCTCCTTTTCCATGAAGAACAATGGTAGGTATATTTAAATTTTCTATATTTTCATCTACAAAATCTTGAACTTGAGTAATCGCATACCCTAATCTGAAGGTAAGACTTCGGAACACCAAAGGGTCTTTAAAATAATCTTCACCAACACTTTTATCTGTAGAGATGTTCTTTTTTGTTACTGGAGAAAAAGATCTAAAATTTGGTGCTATTTTTGATAATGGTCCAGAAAGGTTTCTAATAAATTTAGGATAATTATCTTCAAAAAGTGGAGCTGTAAGTATTAAGTAGTCAGGCTTTACTATTTCCTTTAATACTGCATTTGTAGCAACTAGACCACCGTAAGAATGACCAAAAAGTATTTTTTTCTCAGCACTCTGAATATTTTGAAAACCATTTATTACAGCGTTATCATTTTCTACCCAAGAATCTATATCGCCTTTCTTTTTTGCATCAGATCCATGTCCAGGTAAATCAATTAAATGAGATTTTATTCCTAACTTGTCGAACCAATCTGCATTTATTTTATGTCTTCCCTTATGTTCAAATAAACCGTGTAGTAACAAAACTTCAGTATTTCGCAATTTTTCTCTTTTCTCTATTAAATTAATAATAATGAATATTGATTATGTTAAAACTCCTTTTACAAATAACCCTTCAATGATCAGGCTTGAAGAAGCAGTTTATAATCAAAATCCTAATAAAAAATATTTGCAAGAAAAACAAAAACAGATTGACCTACTTGGCGAAGAATTGTTAGGGGAAACACAAATATCTAAAAAAGAAAATTTAATTGAAAAATTTATAAATTTTTGCAACCTTGACAAAGGGCTATCTTTAAATGACATAACAACAAAATTTGAAGAAGATTTTGCAATTATGTACAAAGGGAAAATGGAGGTAGTGTCAGTTTGCTTTCCAAGTGGTTGGATACCAAAAGAAAAGTTAGGGAAGAATTTATCAGATATTCATAAACCAGTTGCTGATAATGAACAATTATTAAAAGCAAGCGACAAGCTTACAGACTATATGACAAAACAAAGTATAAAAAGATGGGTTTGGACAATAACAACAAGCAATGAACTAAGCAATTTTCCAAATTACGAAAAACCTGAATTAACGTCTTTTGCAAATCTATTTTTTAGAGTTGAAACACAAACAACAGCTCCAGTTGACGGAGAGACAAGTTTATTTTTTATCAAGGTTGATGTTTTACCCTTAGCGCAAGTTTGGGACAAGAAGATATTAGATAGTATTAATTCAATGTCAGAAAATGTTTTAAAATATAAAGGACTTAAGCAAATTAAAGAATTATTGAATAAAGTATGAGTATGAAAAAAGTATACATAGCAGGTCCGCTATTTGATGATCACGAGAGAAGCTACTTAGAAGAGATAGCAGAAATATTAGAAAGCTACTCATATGAAACTTTCTTGCCTCATAGAGACGCAGGACTTGTTACTGGGGAATTTACTTTTGAAAAGAAATCTAAAGTGTTTGATGTAGATATGGAATATTTAGCTCCAGCAGATTTAGTTGTCGCTTTATTAACAGGAAGAGATGTTGACTCTGGAACAGCTGCAGAAATTGGTTATGCATATGGAGCAGGTAAAGAATTAGTAGGGATATCAGCTAGAACTATAAAACCAATTAACAATTTTGTTTGGGGGTTGTTTGAGTANGGAAAAAATATCGTAGAAGACTTAGAAGGATTAAAAGAATATTTAGATTTAAAGAAAGAAAAATGAAAAAAGCAAGCTTACTTTTCTTATTACTTTTATTTATATCTTGCTCCGATAGTTCTGAATCAAATAATGTTATAACTGAAGTCACAGAAAGCGAAAAACAATCAGAAGAACAAATCCAAGAAAATACCGAGACACAAGAAGAAAGTAATAAAAATAATAAANAATCAGTCGAGGAGAGTAATTCAAGAACTGTAAATGAAGAAACTATAACTCTAAATAACTTGCCTGATGTAAAAGAGTTTATAAACAACAAAAGCGATAGATTTATTGTTGATTTTGAAGACATAGTTGCTGCTCATCCTTATGTTGGATCAAGATCTCCAAAACCACATAATGATTTACAAGTCTATTTTTCAAATTCTGATCCAAGATGGGTAAATGCTACTAAACCATCTGACTACCCGCCTATCTATGCTGTTGCAGATGGAGTTATTCAGATGGCTCAGGGAAATTTTTCTTTATACAATGTAGTCGATCACTCCGATTCAGACCCACCATGGTGGCATTCTGCGTATTTATTTAAACTTCAGTTTGCACAAAATGATGGAAATATTGTTAGTTTTTTATACCAAATGGAAGGCTATGTTATCAAAGAAGATAGGAATTTTTTTGCTGATTACTTACTAGTAAAAGATGGACAATCGGTCAAAAAAGGAGACATTTTAGGATATATGTACGTTCCGACATTTGATGAAATGGTTGGATCCATGCAGGGCTCTAGCCATATTGCTTTTGCAATCATGGAGAAGATGGGACCTCAAGAAGAGCAAGAGAAAGTACCCTCAATGTTTACTTCTGAAATTATTGACGAATTCTCAAACCTTTCAAGAAACCCAACAGAAGGGTGGGAAAGCACGAGCTATGGAAACGANTGGTCAAGAGGNCGAGGANTACCTAATTTAATNGGCTGGATGATAGGGCCAGAAGAACATATGTTTGGAGGAGAGTATTTAGATGCTGTTTATTATGGAGATGAAAGAGATGCAAGCCTAGATTCAGATAAGGTAATCGATTCAACGAAACTAGGTTTTCAAACCGATACCTATATATTTAATTCACATGGAAAAGGTGACGCAGAACTTGATATGACATTTTCTAGAAACGAAAAAGTAGACTTTGTTGTTGTAACAAATGGNTCACCTGTGACAATGAAATTTATTTTTAAACAAGACAACGGAGAAGAAAGAGAATCGCAATTTATGAATAAAAGGAAAGGACAAGGTCATCAATTTCAGTATTATCAAAGCTTTGGTTTCAATAAAAATACAACTTTAATCATTGAGGACCCTGAAGAATGGGGTTGGTCAGTAGCTTTCGTACCTGAGGGTACTCCTGCTTTAATCCCAGGAGAGTCTAGAGACATCCAACCTTACTGTCCTCCAGGATGCCCTCCATCACCAAATCCTTATAAACTTCAACAAGGAAATAAATAAATTAGCAACTAGTTTCTATTTTTTAAAATAATAAACACAATTAAAAATGTGAACCCAGTTGTTAGAGTGTTTGTTGCAACTAGTGGAACATCTTTACTATAAATTCCGTAGATAAACCAAAAAAGCGAGCCAAAAAATAGAAAAACGTAAGTCATTAGAGAAAGTCCATNAGTATTTTTTGTTCTTACTGTTTTAATAGCTTGAGGTAAAAAAGATATAGCTGTACATATTGCTGCTAAATACCCGAATATAGAGAGGTCCATAACAATACTCATAATAAACTACCTCTCATAGGTTCTGGATTGATCTGTAAATTCCTTTATTAATTCTTTTTCAGTATTTAAGAAAACTTCAAGTTGGAGTAATTGTGTATCTATAAGTTCTAGCATTACATAACCTACTACATTTCCTAAGCCAATACTTAAAGTATCACCCTCCTCATGAGGTTGTCTAAACCAATCTTTTCCTGGATTATTTTCTACGAACATTCTAAAAGTAACTAATTCGTAGATTTGTTTGCCTGAACCTACTTTTACCTCAAGAGGAATAGGATCTCCTTGGATGATAAAAGTATTTTCATACACTTCAAGAAAACCTATACCTATTTGCCAATAATTAGGGTCAATATCGTTTAATGATAAAGAGAAGTGTCCCTCAAAATATTTGTTTTTATTAACTCCTTCATAGAAATTTGTTCCAACTTCAAACCAATTTCCTGATAGAGTTCCATCTACATCATAATCAATCCGACCAGCTCGAGGTTCAGATTTTCTTGCCATTTTACTGAGTAATTGATTTCTTATATTTTCTGGGAAATATGGAAATGGATCATGAGTATATATTTTCCACGGTTCGATACTTTCATAAGCTTCTGGATTTATAAAATATAAAGGTTCATCATAGTTATAAACCCCGAAATCAAGACTTTGATTCCCAACATATCCTATTAATTCTCCTGCTTTAACATAGGCTCCTAAAAAATCGCCATTTTCATTTCTATTTTCTTCCCACTTCTTTTCTAGTTCGGGGCTTAATTTTGTTAATAAGTCAAAATAACTCCCAAAAGTGCATGTGTGAACCATATCTAATCTGAAATCAGGCTCTTGTGCTTGATTGGACTCAACAGAGACTTCCCTTGTTTCTATATTAAAAATAAAAGCATCTTGGATTGCCCGTACTTCATAAGTATATCTCCCCACAGGTAAGGAATAAAAATACATATGGTCAATTGGGGTTATATGACCTCCAACTATTTGTCCATAAGGTAAAAGTACATTTATCTCTTCAATTTTCATAGGCGAATTAGCAAACATAACAGGACCAGCTCCTTCACATTTTCCTTCCCATCTAGATCTCCATTGTTCGTCTCTCCCTTTTTTTTCTAATTCAAAAGTCTCATCTCCTGAGCTGTCAAGACAGTTATAAATTAGCTCAGTTTCATTTTCTCCAGGAATATAACCTCCTAAAACAGATTCGACACCATTTGGCCATCTATCGTTTATACATTTTTTTGCCTCTTCAGAAGCATTTTTTAAAACCGAGATTATTTCACTATCAGATTCAGTTTCTTGAAGTTCTTGTTTTTCCACTTCAGTTGTAGTTGTGATTTCTTTCTCTGTAGTCACCGGAGTGTTTGTAGACNCACTATCACCCCCACAAACAATAAAAATGAAAACAAATACCAGTAATCTCTTCATAGTTTTAAATTTTAGTATGATCCCAGGAAATAAATTTAGATGGCTTGACAATAACAACAGATCTTTTAGGAGCTTGAAGCTTCATACCCTCTATATACTGAGCGCCCTTTTCATCTTTAATATACTTCTGCCCAACCATTTCCATGTATCTGATTACCTCTTCTAGGCTATCGTTCCCATTTATAATTTCTGCATTTCCATAAACGATAATTCCTTGTAAATCGGAGTATTGACTACCAGCTTCTGTTAAAAGTGTAATTCTTGAATCTCTTTTTAAATTGATAATTTTTTGTGATTTTGTATAAGTATGAAAAATAAAGTTATTTCCATCATATACATACCACATAGTCGTTAAATGGGGACTCCCGTCCTTATTGATAGTTCCTATTTGTATGGATATTTGTTTCTCAAGAAATTGAAGACGTTCCTCTTGAGACATTTTTATTTTTTCTCTTAAACTACTCACAGAATCTTATCCTATCAGGAATAAATACTGTTAGATATGAAGAAAGGTTAAATTAATTGCTTATAAAAGTAGACAAAACAAGATAAGCATGCATTACGAATGCAAAAAATAAAAAAGTCCAAAAAAATATTTTATCTACTTTTGTCATTACAAACATCTAGCTTTTATTTGCGTTATCGTAAGCTTGCCCGTAAAGAATAAGGGTTGGAGCCCATAAGCCTATATAAATTGCTAAATGAGGTTCATTCATAAAAGCAAATATATAAACAGACACCAATACGGAGACAATACTTGCATAAAGACTAATTCTCGTC
This sequence comes from Actinomycetota bacterium, assembly GCA_002724835.1. Classification (GTDB taxonomy): domain Bacteria; phylum Actinomycetota; class Acidimicrobiia; order Actinomarinales; family Actinomarinaceae; genus Actinomarina. Next base: position 15,834 of record PBPX01000043.1, read on the forward strand.
ATTATTTCCTTTCCTTAACAGTTATACACTAGGGTATTTCTTCAATAATAAGAAATTCTTAGTATTTTTTTTGTCTAATACAGGATGATATATAAAATTTTACGTATGTCTGAGTTACTAAAAACTTTATTATCGAATCCTTATTTCCTTATACTCTTATTTCCTGTCTCAACCCTGACTTTTTTTGTAGTAGGGTTAATTTTGATGGATCTTAAATACCTAAAGAAACCTGACAGAAATTAATTTTTTAGTTTAAACAGGCAGCTATCGCTAGTCGCCTGTTTAAACGAGCTATACCGGGGGGGTATAACTTAGGAATTTATCTTTTCTCCTGACTTAATTCTTGCTAAGCCAAGTACCAAAATTCCGAGACCTACTTTGTTAATAATGTCAGCAACGTTATACAACAGTTCTCTCAAAGCTCCTAAATCGGATCCTAAAACTGGTGAAATATAACCTAATGGATAAATTATCCAACCCACAAAAATTAAGTTCTTAATTTTGTTGAATTGAACTAATTCATCTCCTGACATTCCTTCGCCTTCATTTTGCAACTGGACCATTAGATAAGCATATGCAGCCATTGCTAAGACAAAGCCGATCCAATAGTTGGTTGATGATGCCTCTGAAATTTCTCCAAAGTATCCTGCTCCAATCATTACAAGTGAGGCTAATCCCCAATCTCTAAATTTCTTTGTTGCAACTGCCCCTACTGAAGTAATTGCAATAATTTCGACAAACATTAACGGTACAGTTAATACCCAGTCAACATATCTCAATCCTGTATCAAACTCACCTGGATTAAGTGCATATGATGCAGTCATTTTGTTGTAGTGGTAGTAGGCTATACCTGTTACAAGAGCAGATATGTAAACACCTCTTCTGTATTTAGCATCAACTTCTCTTGAGGCCATTAATAGATAAACAGTAGCTGCGAGCATTCCCACAGTACCTACCATAAAAAGCCTATATGTTAGCTCTTCCATTTTTTTTACCCCTTTTCACATTGGTACATACTTTGTGAAATAATTCACAATGTATAGTACAAATATAATATGTTTGTGAAATTATTCACAAAGTTTTTAGATTTTTTTATAATGGTTGTATAGATGGTAAAAGTAAATAAAAACAGGATAAATGTATTAAATCAGACAGAACCAGATATTGAATCTGGAGAGTATGTTTTATATTGGGTGCTTATGTATCGAAGAACGAGATACAACCATGCTTTACAAAGAGCAATTGAATGGGCAAATGAATTAGGAAAACCATTACTTGTATTTGAACCACTACAACTTGAATATGAGTGGGCTAGTGATAGATTTCAACAATTCATAATTGAAAGTATGAAAGATAGTTATGAGGCATTTAGTAAATCAAAAGCAGGATATTTTCCATTTGTAGAAACTATTGAAGGTGAACTAAATGGCCTACTTGAAAGTCTTGTATCAAAGGCTTCTGTAGTTATTTCTGACGATTATCCGGCATATTTTATTCCTCAAATGGCAGCCAAAGGAGAAGGAATTGTTACATGTAAATATGAAATAGTTGACTCCAATGGCTTAATGCCTATTCGATCAGCAGAAAAAGAATTTGTACGGGCACATGACTTTAGGAGGAATATGCACAAGAACATAGTAGGACATTTAGAATCCCCTCCTGAAGAAAATCCATTATCAAAACTCAAAATGAGCTTTAATGAAGACGTAATAAAAGCGACTTTAAAAAAATGGGAACCAACAAATTTTACCAATATAAACATTCCAGAACTTGTCAGTGAGTTGCCCGTAGATAAAAGTGTCAAGGCATCAAATATTACTGGAGGCTATAAAGCTGCTAAAGAAAGGATGGATAATTTTCTTGAAACTAGTTTTAATGATTACTCAGAAAGAAGAAGCCATCCTTCAGAAGATGTAGGTAGTGGGCTGTCCCCATATTTTCATTTTGGAAACCTTTCTTCTTATGAAGTATTTAAAAAGATTGTAGAGATGGAGGGCTGGAGTAAAGACAAAACAAATGAAAAAAAAGTTGGAAACAGAAGAGAGTGGTGGGGTATGTCTGAGAATGCAGAAGGGTTCTTAGACCAATTAATCACTTGGAGAGAAGTAGGTTTTCACACATGTGTTTACAAATCAAATTATGATCAGTACGAGTCTTTACCGGAATGGGCATTAGAGACATTAGAAGAACATTCGAAAGACGAAAGAGAGCATATCTATAGTTTTGAAGAACTAGAAAATTCAAAAACGCACGATGAAATTTGGAACGCCGCCCAAAAGCAACTTAAAGAAGAAGGCATAATTCAAAATTATTTACGCATGTTATGGGGTAAAAAAATCTTAGAATGGACTGAACATCCGAAAACAGCATTAAATTATATGATTCAACTAAATAATAAATATGCTTTAGATGGGAGAGATCCTAATTCTTATTCAGGAATATTTTGGACTTTAGGTAGATATGACAGAGCTTGGGGCCCAGAAAGACCTATTTTTGGAAAGATAAGATACATGACATCTGACTCAACAGCTAAAAAATTTAATTTATCAGGCTATTTAGAAAAATGGTCTTAATTTAGATTA
>PBPX01000004.1 GCA_002724835.1 Actinomycetota bacterium
CAAAAAAGAAAAAGTTGAAAATAAGAGAAGTAGAAAATAAAAGGGATTGGAAATATAACAGCAGGCATTCAATTGTAGCTCTTTGTTCACCCCTAGCAACTTATAGAGAGTCTGATATAGAGAAATTTAAAGGATACAATTTTATTGTTTGTGACCATATACAGGATACAAATAATCTTGGAGCTGTTGTGAGGAGTGCTGCAGCATTTGGTTTTAATGTTTTAGCAATACCATCAAAAAGGTCAGTAAAGCTAACAGAAAAAATATTTTCAATTTCATCCGGAGGGCTCGAGAAGGTAAATATTTTAATGTATAATTCAATATTTTCTCTTATAAAGAAGTTCAATTCTCTTGATGTGTGGACTATAGGTCTAGACATGAAAGGAGATATAAACATAAACGAGGTGAATTTTAATGAACAAAGTGTTGCTATATTTTTGGGTTCAGAAGAAAAAGGTATTAGTAAAGAAGTAAAAAATAAATTAGATCTAATTTCAAAGATAGAAATGTTAAACAATATTGAATCACTAAATGTGTCTGTTGCTGCAGCTATAGCAATGCATGAAATATTTATTAAAAAATAAATTAATTGAAATTTATTGTTTGCTATTATTTTAATATTCGCCGGAGTAGCTCAGTGGCCAGAGCAGCCGACTTGTAATCGGCAGGTCAGGGGTTCGACTCCCCTCTCCGGCTCTAAGTGAAAAATTATCAAAATACTGTAAAATTTATATTTGGATTAGTAATAATTATTCAAATTTCTTTAATATTTTTTGGATATTTAAGGCCTTCTATCATATATGACTATTTAGATTTTTGGCCGATAACTATATTTCCATTTCTTATTTTATTAATATTTCGAAAAACGAATATAAAAGAACAAGTGAGTTTTTATGTTTTCATATTTTTAACTTTTGTTTTTTTATTTTTTCAAGCCGGACATTTTTTTAAGTCAGAGTTTCTAAGCACATATTCATTTGATTCAAGTTTTCAAAATCTCAATTTAGATTCTAGTGTTGAGCACCAGGTCTTTATTGATGAAAACAATACAATTCATTTAAATTATTTTATTGGAAGTGGTTACAAGATTGATATTATAAATGAGCCTGGAAAATCAGGATTCCCAGAAGCAATAGAAACTATTGTAGGAAGCCCTAGAGCTATTATTTTTAGAGAAGTTGATACTAGTTCTCTGCTAAAGGTTAAAGGCTGGGAAATTGAATTAGGATCACAAGATTTATGGAAACTGGATATTTTTTCAATTGATTCAATCATACATTTAGACAATCTTAACCTTTCACCATCATCATTATCTGGCACAGGTGAGATATATTTAGGCCCTAATCTTAATTTGAACGAATTAATTTTGAATGGAAAATATGAAATTACTGTATCAAAACAACTACCAATTGTCGTTAGAGGGAATGCTACAGTACCCTCTTCGTGGCTTAATGCAACTGTGGGATACCTTAATCAAATTGATGAAACATATAAATTAGAGATTGAAATAATCGATGGTTCCGAAGTAATATTTAGTGATGGGTGAAATAAAATATGATTGACCAATTAGGGAATGGCTTGCTCTTAGGAATAATAATTTCAGTAGCATCAGTAGCATTATCTTTACTTTATGGTGTTACTAGGATTGTAAATTTTGCTCACGGAGAAATTATTGCATTAGGCGCTATCGTTACTTTGTTTTTTTCAGGCCCGATTGATTCAAGAGTGCTCTTCCTCGAAAGGTTTTCACCTCTAGGCCTTAGCTTTGTAACTTCAGCAATAATAGGCATAATATTTTGTGGATTATTTGGTGGATTATTAGAGTTACTACTTTTCAGGCCACTAAGGAAAGCAGAAGTTGGAAACATAGCCGTTTTAGTAGTAACTATTGGCTTGTCAATATTTATTCGCCACCTCTACCTTTTATTTGCTACTGGGAGAGTTCAAAACTTTCCACTAGACCTTGAAAGAAGGCAGACTTACTTGTTTTTTGAAATGACTCCAAGAAATTTTAAAGTATTGATTGCTGGCTTAATTGTAATGATAGTAATTGGTCTATTCTTAACGTTTACCCGAATGGGAAAAGCGATGAGGGCTGTCAGAGATTCTGGAGAATTAGCAAGTGTTTCAGGAATTAATTCTGACAGTATTATTTTATTTACATGGGTTTCTTCAAGCATGCTTGCCGGATTAGCTGGAATCTTTCAAGCCATCATAAATGATGTTAGATACAACATGGGATTTCTAATTTTACTACTTATTTTTGCAGGGACAGTGTTGGGAGGAATAGGGACTTCTTTTGGAGCAATGGTTGGTGGGTTGCTGATAGGAATTTTTGTACAAGTATCAGTTGCACTTCCATTTATGGAAGGCCATACAGAAGCTAAAAATGCTGTAGCTCTTGCGATAATGATTCTAATTTTGTTATTCAGACCCCAGGGCATTTTTGGACAAAAAGAAAGAATTTCATGAAATTATCTGCAAAATGGGTAGTAACTATATTTCTCACTATTTTCTCTATCTATTTAGTATTTGTTCTAAACGAGGAAGGCCCACTAAGAATACTTTTTAATCTGTTAACTTTTGCTGGAATATATGGATTAGCAGCAATTGGATTAAATGTTCATTTTGGGTTAACAGGTTTATTAAATTTTGGACACGCTTCTTTTATGGGTGTAGGCGCATATGTTACATTATTACTAATACCTCATGCTGCAGGCAGAGAAGGCGAAATAACGGAATCAGGCCTTCCATTTTTTCTCGCTTTATTAATTGGAATAATTTCAGCTTCTTTATTTGGTTTATTACTTGGATTGCCAGCCATAAGGCTTAGGGGAGATTATTTAGCTATAGTTACAATTGCTGCTGCAGAAATTTTTCGTCTTCTAGTAAGAGATCTTGAATCAATAACAGGTGGAGTATATGGAATAATTAATTTTTCAGATTCACTTCAGAAATATAGGCCAATTTATTTTGAAAATTTTGTTTCAAGATATGAATTAAACCCATCNCNGGTTTGGGTNGGACTATTNTCTTGGATTTCTATATTNTTTGTTTTAATTNTTTTAAANAGGCTTACNAANTCTCCTTGGGGAAGAGCACTAAGAGCAGTTAGAGAAGATGAGGATGCTGTACGTGCTTTAGGNAANAATGCTGTTTGGCTTAAATTACAAAGNTTTATGTTAGGTGCTGGAATTGCAGGATTGGCAGGNGTGTTTTTAGCTTTTAACTACGGCTCTCTTCAAACTACTACCTTTGTTCCNTTATTNACTTTTTATGTATGGGCAATAATGATTCTTGGAGGAGTTGGTAGTTTAACTGGGCCAATTTTTGGATCAATTATATTTTGGGTAATAATATCAGAAACAGACAAGTTGGCTGCTTTGATATTTGAAAATGCAAATGGTCAACAATTGGCTGGAGTAAGGTTTGTNTTAGTTGGTTTGTTGATAATGGTTCTTATGATTTTTAGACCAAGTGGNTTANTAGGAAAGAAAGAAGAGTTGCTTTTAAATGTCAAATAATTTAATAAGAGTTAATAATNTAAAAAAAAGCTTTGGAGGAGTAAAGGCTGTAGATATAGATGATTTAAGTTTTAAAAGTAAAGAATTAACTTCAATAATTGGACCGAATGGAGCAGGNAAAACTACACTTTTTGATTTAATTTCTGGATTTCAAGAAGAAGATAATGGAGAAATTTTTTACAAAGATAAAAACATAACAAAAAGTCAGCCTTATAGAATTGCAAGACTTGGTATGGTTAGAACTTTTCAATTGACAAAAGTATTTGACAGAATGACAGTTTTAGAAAATTTAATGTTTNCTGGATCTAATGTTTCAAATGATTCTTTATTTCACTCAATTATGCAGCTATCAAAACAAAAAAAATATGAAAATTCTCTTAAAGAAGAAGCAATGAAAGTTATGAAAGATTTAAATATTGAACAAATGTCAGACTCATACGCTAGAGANCTTTCTGGTGGTCAAAAAAAATTGTTAGAACTAGGAAGGTCTATTATTAAAAAGCCAGAAGTTCTTTTATTAGATGAACCACTNGCTGGAGTGAATCCAAAATTAGCTGAAGACTTGCTAGAGATAATTCAAAACTTATCGAATCAAGGAATTACAATTTTAATGGTTGAGCACAATATTGAAGCAGTAATGAAAATATCCGAAAGAGTNGTGGTTTTAGCGGAAGGAGCCTTAATAGCTGATGGCCCTCCTCAAGAAGTCAGAGAAAATCAAAAAGTAATAGAAGCATATTTAGGTACTGGCGATGAATAAACCAATATTGGAATGTAATGGTATAGCAGCTGGATACGTAAAAGGGCTCAATATCTTGCAGGGGATTGACTTAGTTGTTTCTGAAGGAGAAATCATTTCAATAATAGGTCCAAATGGTGCGGGTAAATCAACATTGTTAAAAGCAGTTATGGGTTTAATTAATGTGTCCGCAGGTAGATTTTTTATTAATGGTGTGGAGAAAACAAATCTTTCAACACATAAAATTATTAACGAAGGGATAGGCTATGTGCCACAAGTTGAAAATGTATTTCCTTCTTTAACAATTGAAGAAAACCTAGAAATAGGAGCTTGGTCTTTAACAAAAAATAGAAAAAGCAGCATTACAAAGGTGCTCAAAGACTTCCCTCTTTTAAATGAAAGAAAGAAAGAAAAAGCTGGAAATCTCTCAGGTGGTCAGAGGCAAATCTTAGCATTAGCAAGAGCTTTAGTTACTTCTCCTAACTTGCTTTTATTAGATGAACCATCAGCAGGACTTTCACCTGTTGCAATAAATGAAGTTTTTAAAACAATAAAAGAAATTAATGAAAAAAATGTATCAATCTTACTAGTTGAACAAAATGCAAAAAGAGCTTTGAAATTTAGTAATCGTGGTTATGTATTAGACCAAGGAAGAAATGCGTATCAAGGTGAAGGGGTAGAACTTCTAAATGATCCAAGAGTTGTAGATTTATATTTAGGAAAACTATAAAAAAAAGGCCTGTAAAAACAGGCCTTTTTTTAATTCTATTAAAGAATTATGAACCGAAATCTACTGATTTAAGAACTGGGTTAGTATCACCCTCTGTAGTCCAAATATCATAAGTAGATGCAGTTGGATCACCAGATTTGTCTAATTCGACTTCTCCAGAAGCACCAACATAGTCCACATCCTCACCTGCAGCAGCTAAAGCTATACATTCAGCACCAATACATTTTGTACCGCCTGAAGAAGCTTCAACTAATCCAGAAGCTATTTCTGGTCCAGTTACACCATTAGCAGCAGCAGATATTGCCATTAACATGACAGCATCATAAGCTTGCGGTGCAAAGATAAATGTAGGCGAACCATCCGCACTTACAGTTGCGTAGGCTGCTTCAAAAGCATCTTTTGCAGCACCAGCAGCTGAGCCGGGAGCTGTACCTTTCATACCATCTAAAGCATTTCCAAGACCACATGCTGAATTAAGTCCAGCATCTTTAACGCCATCGGTCATATACCATGGTGTGTCAAGAAGACCTTGCTCGAATGCAGGTTGAAGAACACCACAACCAGTTTCTGGAAATAATATTCCAACGATAGCTTCAGGAGCACCTTTACCAACAGCTGTTACTTCAGAAGAAAATTCTGTAGCATCAGTTGCATGGTAAACAATTGTCTTTACTGTTCCACCAGCTGCTTCAAAAGCTGCAGCAGTAGCTTCAGCAAGACCTCTACCATAAGAGTCTGCTCTTGAAATTATTGAAATAGTACTTACCCCATCTTCTGCAATAAGAGAAGCTAATACTTCACCTTGAAGAAGATCTGATGGTGCAGTTCTTGCATAAAATCCTTTTTTATCCATTTTGGTAAATTGAGGACTTGTATTTGATGGAGACACCATAACTACTTCTGCAGCTATAGCTGTGTCAAGTATTGCTAATGACGTACCACTACATGCAGCACCCATAACACCTTGAGCTCCTTGTGCAATAACATCATTTAAGCTTGTTAATGCAACAGCTCCATCACAACCACTATCACCTTCAATAAGTTGAACGGGTTGTCCATTTATACCGCCAGCAGCATTGATTTGCTCAACAGCAAGAGTAGCTCCTAGTGCAATACCAGGTCCTAACGAAGCTAAATCACCAGATAGAGGCATAAGAGATGCCAAGACAAGTGGATCAGCAGCAGGTGCAGCAGTTGTAGTTGGTGCTGCAGTAGTTGCAGGAGCTTCAGTAGTTTCAACTACTTCTTCCTCAACCACTTCATCAGCTGTACCACCACAAGCCGCAGCGACTAATGCTAAAATCGCAATCAAAGCCAAAGCTTTGCGATTCTTCATATAATTTCCTTTCAGTCACTGAAATTAAAAATTCCTACATAATTTGTAGGAAGTATTACAACAATAGCGTGATTTTAGTACTCTTCAATAGCGAATAAAAAAAATATATTATATGACAGAGTTATTAGAAAATAGCCTTATTTTCCTGAATAATCAGGAATACATTGACATATTTATTTATATTTTTATATTTTACATGATCATCTTGGGGTGGAGAAAAGGGTCCTCATTAATTATTTTTTATCTAATATCTTTTTTAGTTTCAATTTTTCTAAGTTTTAAATATTCATTTTCGATTGGAGTGTATGTTAGTGGCTGGCTAAATTCTAACCAACAAATCTCACAAATTTTTGCTGGCCTAATAATATTTGTTGCTGTAATTACTTTAAGTTCTTTAATTCAAAATTTAGTTATTTCAAAAACAACTGACACAGATTTTGGAAGTAAATTACTTGGAAGTTTTCTTTCTTTATTTTTGAGTAATTTAATACTTACTTTAATAATTTCTTTAGTCACGTTATTTACATTCCCAGACCAGATTAAAGAAAAAGTTGAACAATCAAGCCTTATTTCTTTTTATACTGAATCAGACGGCATTCCCCAACAGAGTTTAGAGATAATAACAGGCACTGATTTATTAAAGGTAACAAATAGAATCAAAAAACTTACAGGAAATTCCTCCGTTGTAGTTGATGAGTATGGATGTTTAGAAATACCCCAAGAACCATTGTCCAAATTAATTTCTAAAGATGAAGAAGCTCTAGCAATGCTCGAACTAATTAACGTAGAGAGAATNAACGAGAATATAGATCCTGTCCAATTTAATCAAGCATATTCTAATGTTGCAAAAAATTATGGNTTAAAAATGTATACAGAAGGTTTTTGGTGNCATCAAGANCCCAACAATGGATATTANGCAACAGATAGATTGAGAGANGTTGGGTTAAGAGGAAAGAACATAGCCGAGGTTAGTGAGAATTTAGCTATTTCATCAACAATTTATTCTGGTCATGAAGAGTTAATGAATTCTGAGTCTCATAGAAAAACAATTTTAGATAGTGAATTCAATAGAGTTGGTATCGGAATTATTTCTGGCCCTACTGGATTAATAATTGTACAAATATTTAGTAGATGAGTATTTTAATAGATAATTTAGTTGAAGGGCTTCTTAGTGGGTTAAAAGAAAGACTTCAATCCCATGAATATTTACTNGACATAAANAAAGAAAAAATTTTGAAAGATACTTTACTAAAGGAACTTGNAAAACCAAGTATTGAACAATCAAGAACACCCACACAAATAGTAAATAATTTCTTGAATAAAGAATTTAATGAAAGTTTTAGTTTAACCCCTGCTGANTTTGGAGAGAAAGCCCATAAATTAATTATGCAATGGGGTTTTNAAAAAACAAAGGATATGAATGAGCAATAAAGAAATTAATAAAGATATCTGGATAAATTCCTACCCAATTCTTATTTGGCTCCTCACAGAACCTTTAGCTGGGCTAGTTGATTCAAGAATCGCAGGATTAATAGGAATNGACACTCTTTCTTCNGTAGGTATTGGTGCAACTATTTATTTTNTATTTACATGGATTTTTGTCTTTTTGGCTTATGGAACAACACCTTTAGTAGCAAAACTGAATACAAATAATGAGCTTAATAATTTAAAATACTTTATTTCATTTGGAAGAAAAGCATCAATATTTTTAGGGTTGTTGGTTTTTATAATTATTTTTTATTTTAACGACTTTTTTATAAGCCTTTTTAAACCAACAGGCGATGTAAGAAATTTAGCTTCTANCTATTTGATAGTTAGAGCTATAGGTATTCCATTTTACTTATTAAACATGCATTCCACTGCTGTTTTAAGAGGTTTAAGATATCCTAAAATTACTTTTCAAAGTTCAATAATTGTAACTTTTACAAATATATTTCTAAGCTATCTTCTTGGTATTGTTCTTGAATTTGGAATTCTTGGAATTGGTTTAGCAAGTAGCGTCTCTTTTTTTATTGCTTCAATGTATGCAAACTTCGTGCAACAAAAAAAATTGAAAGCTTTTTCTAAAACTGATGATGAAGTAAATGAACAAAAATTGAGAAANAAATTCTTTTCTGTTGGTGCAACTATAGTTCNACGTTCAGCTTTCTTGACTGGATTTATGGCGCTCCTTAGTAATCAAGCATCAAGAATATCAATGACTGATGTTGCATTACATCACGTGTTAAATCAAATTTGGACTTTTGGCTATAACTTTATTGATGCTTTAGCAATAGCTTCACAGACTCTTGTTTCAGAACACATATCAAAAGGAAAAAGATATTATGGTTCAGGTCTTTACAAAGCACTAATAAAAATTACAGCTGTATTTTCTTTAGTGGCTACAGTTGTGAGCTATTTTAGTATAAAATTTTTAACAGAATTAATTTCAAATCAACTATTTATTCAACTTGAAAATAATTTTTTACCAATTCTTTTTTCACTAACTTTTTTCTTTGGTGGATATGCGTTCCTTTGGGATGGAGTTTTATTAGGTCTTGATAAAAATAAAGAATTTGCATATACAACAATAATTTCATCAGTGATAGGTGGATCAGTCTTATTTTTATTAATATCTAGTTTTCAAACAATAAATATAATTTGGTTCTCATTAGTAGTTTCTCTAATATTTAGAGCATTAATTGGTGGTTATTTTCAAAGAAAATAGTTACTCAGAAACCTTTAATGGCTTTCTGTCTAGATAGTAGCTTAATATTTGTAATTCTTGAGAAAGATCAACTGATCTAATTTGTATTCCTGGTTTGTTTTTTAACATTGCTGGAGCAAAATTTAAGATAGATTTAATTCCACAATCTACTAATTTATCAGCGATTTCTTCTGCTACTTCTTCCGGTGTTGCAATAATTCCAATAGCAACATTATATTTATCACAAACATCTTTCATTTTCGATATAGGGTTTACGGTTAAGCCAGCTATTTGTTTATTGAGCTTTTTAGTATCCTCATCAAAAAGGCCGACTATTTTAAAACCTTTTTCTTTAAAGCCACCATATTCAGCTAAAGCTGAACCTAGNTTTCCTATNCCTACTATGATTGCACTTAAGCCGTCAACTAAACCAAGTTCTAATTCAAGTTGTTTACGAAGAGTTATAACATCATATCCAACGCCNCTTGTTCCAAGAGTTCCTAGATAAGAAAGGTCTCTTCTGACCTGAGCATCGTTAACTTTCGCAATTTCTGCTATTTTTTTTGACGATATACCTACTGAGTTTGTGTCTATTTGATCTAAGCATTGAAGATATAATGGTAGTCTCTGGACTGTTGCTGGAGGTATGTTTGTATTATTTTTCACTAATGCACAATCTAATAAAGAAAAAAAAATAAGGTAACTGAAAAATGAAATTTCTTAGTACTTTAAATTTATCTTTTAATCTTGAGTAGGTTAATTTAGGAATATCAAATGAAAAATAAACAATTTTTTGATGTAGTAATTATAGGTGCTGGACCTTCGGGCTCAAATGCAGCAATCTCTTATAAAAAATTAAATCCAGATTTAAAAATTGCATTAGTTGATAAAGCGATTTTCCCTCGAGATAAATCATGTGGTGATGCTTTTGGTCCAGGTGTAATTAGTGCATTAAAAAGATTTGGTAATGAACATATTCTAGAAGGCGAACCTGAAGTGGTCTCAACTACATTATTTGGNCCTAAAAATATTGGAATTCAAAATTATATACCTGAGGTAAAAAACAAAGAAGANTCTATTGTTTACGTAATCCCAAGATTAGATCTAGATAATAGAATTTTGAATTTAGCTAAAGAGGAAGAAGTTGAAACTTTTGAGGGATATAGATTTAGTAATTTTTTTATCAATGAAGAGTCAGTATCTGTTGAAATAGAGAATNAAGAAAAAGAAAAATACATTCTTGACGCAAAGCTTCTTGTTGGAGCCGATGGGGCTAACTCTAGAGTAAGAAAAAGCTTAAATTTAAAGCAAAATAGTGATTGGAACAAAGCAATTGCTATTAGGGCATATATTGACAGCCCAAACTATTTAGAAATATTTAAAGAGAGAACGCTAATGTTTGAAATAAATGTTTCCGCGATAAAAGGGTATGCTTGGGCATTTCCGAGCAAAGGTAATTTATTGAATATAGGCATTGGGGTCCCACTNAGTGTTTTTAAAAAAGAAAAAATGGACATAAAAAATCTTCTAGATGAATTTGTGAAGACTCTTGAGAGNAGGGGCGTTATAGTCGAAAATCTTAGAATGGAAAAAAGCTTTATGCTCCCTTTTGCATCCTCAAGACCCAAACTTGCACATAATCGAGTTGCATTAATTGGAGATGCNGGCTCAATGATTAATCCAATNAGTGGAGAAGGTATCTTTTATGGAATGGAGGCAGGTTTTTTACTTGCTAATGAGACACACCAATTAATTAATGAAAGTGCTTCAATGCTGAATACAGGTATTAGAAAATATGAAAAAGTATTTAATAAAAGATTTGGAAAACATTTTTTAAGCTGTTCTTTGGCAAGATTGGTTTTTCAGAGTCCTTTTATGACAAAGAGACTTCTTAATATAGCCTNATTGGATCAACACACTATTGATTTTGTAGTTGAATTACTNTTTGATGAAGCAAACTTAACAACAAAAGAGATACTTCTTTTGGGATTTAAGTTCATACTGCCGTTAAATATCCTTAAATTATTAAGTAAAACAAGTAACTAATCTCCCCCCAAAAGTATGAAAGAAGTACTAGAATAATAATATAGTTTGTGAAAAGTTTCACAAACACGGGAGGGAATTAATGATTAGTTGGCTNCCTGTATTAATCATGTTTTTAATAGCTATTGGTTTTGCATTNGCTTCATTAGGTGTTTCATACTTATTATCACCTAAAAACCCAACTACAGAAAAGCTAGCTCCATATGAATGTGGAATATTTCCTGAAGAAGAACCATCTCAAAGATTCCCAGTGAAGTTTTATATGGTCGCGATGTTATATATAGTTTTNGATATTGAAATAATTTTTCTTTTAGCTTGGGCAACAAGATTCAATCAGCTTGGCTGGTATGGAATATTGGTAATATCAATATTTACTTTTTTTGTACTTGAGACTTTATATTATGTTTGGAAAAAAGATGTTTTAGATTGGAATATTCCAAGAAGAAAAAGATATCACGAATCNAAAGCTGAGGAAAAGGTTGCATAATGTTTTCCCCAGATAATATATTTACCACAACTATTGATAAAGCTGTCAGATGGTCTAGAACACAATCGATGTGGCCTGTAACATTTGGNCTTGCTTGTTGTGCTATTGAAATGATGGCAGCAGGATCTGCAAAATATGATTTAGCAAGATATGGTATGGAAGTATTTAGGGCATCTCCGCGTCAGGCTGACTTAATGATTGTNGCNGGAAGAGTTTCTCAAAAAATGGCACCGGTATTAAGGCAGGTATATGATCAAATGGCTGAACCAAAATGGGTTATTGCAATGGGAGCATGTTCATCAACAGGGGGAATGTTTAATAATTATGCATTAGTACAAGGTGTAGACCATATTGTACCAGTTGATATTTATGTTCCCGGTTGTCCTCCTGGACCACAGTCTTTGATGCATGGAATTTTAACTTTACACGACAAAATAATGGAAGGTGAAATCAACAGATGACTCTTGATGAAATAAATGTTGANATTGATCAATACTTTAAAACTGTCGAAGATTATAAAAAAGATGGCTATGAAATGATGATAGACCTAACAGCAGTCGATTGGTATAGAAAAAAAGAACCTCGATTTGAAGTTATAGTCAATTTACTTTCTGTATCAAAAAATTCTCGCTTAATTATCAATGTTGCTGTTCCTGANGAAGATTTAAAAATNCCTTCCATCTGTGNAATTTATCCAGGAGCTAATTTTTACGAAAGAGAAGTTTTTGATATGTTTGGAATTGAATTTGAAAACCACCCAGAGTTAACAAGGATATTAATGCCAGATGATTGGACAGGAAATCCCTTAAGAAAAGATTATGGATCAGGNAGAATTCCAGTCCAGTTCAAGAATGCACCAAAGGTTGATTAAACATGAATGAAGATAACAATATCAANGATGATTTAGACTTTTGGGCNACCAATTCNGAAGAAGGAGGTTGGAACATATCTTCTACAGACGAAGGCTCTCAAAAAATGCTTGAAGAGGAGGATGAAAAACAGATAAAGATACAGACAGGATCTGATGTAGTAGATGACTATGTTTACAGCGAAGAGACAACAGATGACGAAAGAATGATTGTAAACATGGGACCTCAACATCCATCCACACACGGTGTATTAAGNCTTCAAGTTGAATTAGAAGGAGAAGTTGTAAGAAGAGTAAAACCTGTTATTGGTTATTTACATACTGGAATGGAAAAAACAGGNGAAGAACTTGCTTACTTTCANGGCCCAACTAACACCACAAGAATGGACTATCTTTCACCATTGTTTAATGAATTAGTTTTTTCTTTAACAACAGAAAAACTTTTAGATATAGAAGTTCCTGAAAGAGCCAAAGCAATAAGAATACTAATGACAGAATTAAATCGTATTTCTTCTCACTTGGTAGCACTTGCTACAGGGGGTATGGATATTGGCGCTTTGTCAATGATGATTTTTGGATTTAGGGAAAGAGAACTAATTTTAAACTTTTTTGAGAAAACTTCTGGATTAAGAATGAATCACAATTATATTCGCCCAGGAGGTGTTGCTGCAGATTTACCTGATAACTGGCAGAAAGATATTAAAGAAATCTTGAAAATAATTCCAGAAAAATTAAAAGANTATGATGAAATGCTTTTAGATAATCCTATATGGCAAGGAAGATTAAAAAATGTTGGAATTTTAACAACAGAAGAATGTTTTGCTTACGGTATTACNGGTCCTAGTCTTAGGGCTTCAGGATTTTCTTGGGACTTAAGAAAAACTCAACCATATTCAGGAATAGAAAATTATGAATTCGAAGTTCCTTTATTAACTGANAGCGATGTTTTTTCAAGATGGAGAATAAAAGTTCTTGAGATATTTGAAAGTTTAAAAATTGTTGAGCAAGTTATGGATACAATCCCTAAAGGAGCATACAGAATTCAAGACAAGAAAGTAACTCCACCTCCTAGACAGAGGCTGGATGAGTCTATGGAAGCTTTAATTCATCACTTTAAAATTTATACAGAAGGTTTCAAGGTTCCTCCCGGAAAGGCTTATGTAGCAGTTGAATCTCCAAGAGGAGAGCTCGGCTGCTACATAGTTTCAGATGGATCTTCGAAACCATACAGAATGCATATCAGAGGACCATCTTTTTGTAATCTGCAAGCTTTACCAGTCATTATGGCTGACAGCCCAATAGCAGATGCTGTAGCTGCTATTGCTTCTTTAGATCCTGTAATAGGAGACGTAGATAGATGAGTTGGGATAGTAAATTGATAGATAGAGCCAATCAGATAATTGAATTATATCCACAAAAAAGATCTGCTCTTGGCCCCCTTCTATATTTAGCACAAGAAAAAGAGGGCTATATTGATGATGATTCAGTTGTAGAAATTAGTAAGTTAATTGGGATTACTGAAGTTCAGGTCCGATCGGTTGCTTCATTTTATACTATGTATAAGCAAGAACCTTCAGGGAAATATCTATTAAGTGTATGTAAATCTATATCATGCGAAATAAATAATTCGAAAGAAGTAATAGACAATATNAAAGAATTTACAGGGTTAGCAAATAATGAAACTGATTTAGAAAGTACATTTACTTTTGAAGAAGTCGAATGCATTGGTGCATGTGGAGGAGCCCCTGCTGTACAGGTTAATTACGAAACAGTTGAAGGAGTGACACCCACTAAAGCTTTAGAACTATGCAAGTACCTTAAAGAAGAAGTACCACAAGTTATAGTTGCTGACGATCTTCAAGACAAATTTGGAGGCACTAAATCATTTGATTGGGCAATAGAAGATAATTCAGGGACCTCCAGTACGGCCCCAGGGTTTCAAATTATTGGAACATCGGAGGAAAAGTAGTTATGAAAGAAACATTATTGCTAACAAAACATATGAAAGAAAATCCTGAAAATAGCCATTTGATAGATGTTTATGAGAAAAACAATGGATATAGTGCAGCAAGAAAAGTATTAAAAGAAGATAATCCTGGAGACGTAATTGAAGAAATTAAAACATCAAATATTAGNGGAAGGGGTGGTGCAGGATTTCCTACTGGTGTGAAATGGGGATTTTTAGCAGAAGATCAAGAAAGATACCTAGTTATCAATGCAGANGAATCAGAACCGGGAACTTTTAAAGATAGAATTTTACTTGAAAGAGATCCACATCAATTAATTGAAGGAATAATAGTTACTTCTTTCGCTTCTAACATTTCAAAAGCCTTTATTTACATTAGGGGTGAGTATGCAAAACCTGCTAGAAGAGTACAAGATGCTGTTGAGCAGGCTTATGAAAAGGGTTATTTAGGAAAAAATATCTTTGATTCNGGAAAAGACTTAGATGTCGTAGTTCANCTTGGTGCCGGTGCATATATTTGTGGTGAAGAAACAGCTTTATTAAATTCACTAGAAGGTAGNAGAGGAGAGCCAAGATTAAAACCTCCTTACTTCCCAGCAGTAAAGGGCCTTTACAACAAACCAACCCTGGTAAATAATGTCGAGACAATNTCTTCTGTCCCTTGGATTATAAACAATTCCGGAAAAGAATATGCAAAGTTG
Organism: Actinomycetota bacterium; assembly: GCA_002724835.1. Lineage (GTDB taxonomy): Bacteria > Actinomycetota > Acidimicrobiia > Actinomarinales > Actinomarinaceae > Actinomarina. The sequence continues at coordinate 15,081 of PBPX01000004.1, forward strand.
GGTGTTGAGGGCTCAACAGGNACAAGAATATTTAGTTTGTCTGGACATGTAAATAATCCTGGAAATTTTGAAATTGAAATGGGATGTTCATTTGGTGAATTTATAGACACTTTTGGGAAAGGNATAAAAGAAAACAAGGCTGTTAAAGCATATATTCCGGGAGGAGCTTCAGCGCCTTGGTTTACTGGGGATCAATTAGATATAAAAATGACAATTGATGATGTAGCGAATGCTGGATCGATGCTAGGTTCCGGNGCAGTAGTGGTTATGGATGAAGATACAAANCTTGTTTTAGCTGCAAAAAGNATTGTTAGTTTTTTTGCTCATGAATCTTGCGGTCAATGTACACCCTGTAGAGAAGGAACCACTTGGTTAGAAATGATNTTAGATAGNATTGCAAGCGGCAGAGGTAGAACCTCAGATATAGACTTGCTACTTGATGTGTGTGACAATATATCTCCNGGATTAACTTGGCCTCCTCAAATGACCACGATTTGNCCACTTGGACCGTCTGCNGTATCTCCAATTACCTCATTAATGGGAAGCTTTCGTGAAGAAGTAGAAAGCTTGCTTCCAAAGAAAGTATTAATTAATAATGAGTGAAAATATAAAAATAACAGTAAATGGGAATGAGCTTGAAGCTAAATCAGGTGAGCTGCTTATAGAAGCTTGTGAAAAGTCTGGAATACATATACCAAGATTTTGTTGGCACAAAAGANTAGATCCAGTTGGTATGTGTCGNATGTGTCTTGTNGAGGTTGAAACACCAAGAGGTAAAGCCTTAGTTCCNTCATGTACAACTGAGATAACAGAAGACCTTGTAGTTGAAACAGAGTCTGACGTAGTCACCAAAGCACAAGAAGGTATATTAGAATTTTTACTAATCAACCACCCTCTTGATTGTCCTGTTTGTGACAAAGCAGGTGAGTGTCCTCTTCAGGATCAAACAATGGCATACGGTCCAGGAGAATCAAGATTTGTAGAAGAGAAGAGACACTTTGAAAAGCCAATCCCAATTTCTGAGATAATTCTTCTTGATAGAGAGAGATGCATTCTATGCGCAAGATGCACAAGATTCTCAGATGAAATTTCAGGAGATCCACTAATTGAATTCATACAACGAGGTAATAAAACTGAAGTTAATACATTTCCAGACGAACCCTTTAGATCATACTTCTCNGGCAACACTGTACAAATTTGTCCGGTAGGAGCCTTAACTTCAACTTCTTATAGATTTAAAGCTAGACCGTGGGATTTAAAAAAAGTTTCTTCAACATGTAATTGTTGTTCTGTAGGTTGTTCTATTGAATTAAACACTTCTCAGAATAAAATGTTGAGAATATTGGGTGAAGATAATGAATTTACGAACCAAGGATGGTTATCAGATAAAGGTAGATATAACTTTGATTATCTTCATTCTGAAAATAGGTTATTAAATATTCTTAGCAAGAGTGAAGATTCATTCAATGAAATATCTATATCTGAAGCTACAACAAAGATTAAAAATAAGATAGATGAGTTAGATAATCCANACATTAAATTTTTAGTAGGTTCTAGTAGCACCAATGAAGAATATTTTATAATTAATGAAATAGCTAATTATCTAAATAAGGATAAATTTTTAAGCAAAGATAGTTCGAATATTTATTTNGGTGATGATCTTTTATTTAAGGGTTATTTTGGAGATGAATATTCTCAAGCAAAACTTGAAGACCTAGATAGTTCAGAAACAATAGTGATTTGGGCTGAAGATATTAAAGATAATNTACCAATTCTTTATTTAAGAGTNAAAAAAGCAGTCAAGAATGGCTCTAAGTTGATTGTATTTGGCCACACCAATACAGCAATCGCAGGACTAGCTGANTTTTATTTTGGCAAGGACATAGTTTCTAATAAATTTGAATTAATTCAAAATCCAAATGAAATTGAAGATTTGAAAAATAATATTGAAGGAAAAAAAGTAACTGTTATTGCTGGTAAATCTACAGTTTTTCAAAAAAAGGAGTCATTAGATAAGTTAATTAACTATTTAAATGAGAAATCTGAGTTAAAAGTCTTAAATTCCTTTAGCAAGGGGAATACTTTTGGTGCCTTACAAAACATAGATGAAGTCAAAGGTTTAAATGAGTTTTGTAATGAATTTGATAATAATGCTAAAAATATTGTTTTTACAATTGGAGTTAATCCAGTAAATTCATCATATTTTGGTANNAAAATTAAGGAAAACTTAATTGCCTCAGATTTTGTAATCTCATTAGATTTATTTGTCAACGAAACAACAGAATTAGCANACATGATACTACCAACTACTTCTTTAGGCGAAAAAGAGGGAACAGTAACAAATATGGAAATGAGAGTAATGAAACAAAACAAAATACTCCCTGCACCTGGTTCAACATTATCTGAATGGGAATACCTCACAAGTTTATTAAAGGTCCTTGGAGCAGATGTTAATTACAAAAATGAAAATGAAATTAATAACTTTTTAAGCAAACAATATAAAGACCAAGAACAAGTACCAACTTTTGATAATTTAAATAAGCCAAGCAATCTATTTGGGATGATAAATAAAAAAGATATAAATATTAATATTGAAGACCTTGAAGAAGATGATTTTTCTCTATTAATGGTTAGAAGACTTTATGGAGATTCCAGCACTCAGTTAAATACACCTTCTATTTCAATGTTGGGTTCACACAGATTTATTGAGCTAAATTCATCAACTGCAAAAAAATATGGAATTAATTCAAAAGTTGGGAATTTTATCCAAGGCTCTAATTCAATTTTGATAAATATTGATATAAATGAGTACTTACCTGATGATTTAGTAGTAGCACCAATTAATAGAAGAGGTTTTGAAACCATAGATCCGTGTTTAGATTTTGATATAAGTGAAGCAAAAAACAGAGAGGAATTAAATGTCAATTGATATAATTATCTCTCTTGTTAAGGCTTTTTTAATCTTAGGTTTATTGCTAACCAATACAATTTTATTAATTTGGTTGGAAAGGAAAGTTGTAGCAGGGATGCAATCACGAGTTGGTCCAGACAGAGCAGGACCCTTTGGGATTTTACAAACNCTTGCTGATGCGATAAAGCTNCTACTAAAAGAGCAAATNATGCCCCTAAAAGCTGATAGAGCAATGTATATTTTGGCACCAATTCTTGCATTAGTTCCTTCATTTTTAATTTTTATGATTATTCCTTTAGGTCCAGATATTGATCTAGAAATAAATGGGCAAAGCATTACAATTCCTCTTGTTGGTGCTGATTTAAATGTTGGTGTTTTATTTTTTCTCGCACTTTCATCTATAGCTGTTTATAGNGTTGTTCTTGCTGGTTGGTCTTCAGGTTCAAAATATCCNCTATTAGGNGGTGTTAGAGCGTCTGCTCAAATGATTTCTTATGAAGCAGCNATGGGTCTTTCACTTGTACCAGTAATTTTATATTCNGGGTCAATGTCAATGACGGAAATAGTTAAAAGTCAAGAAGGTCACCTTTCAAGTCCAATACCATTTTTAGATGCGATAGTAAGTTTTATACCAAAGTGGAATNTATTNCCTCAATTTGTAGCTTTTGCAATATTTTTTGTTGCCTCAATCGCAGAAGTAAATAGAGCACCTTTCGATCTTGTTGAGGCGGAACAAGAGTTAGTAGGAGGTTTTCATACTGAGTATTCGGGATTTAGGTTTGCTATGTTTTTCTTGGCTGAATATATAAATATGTTTAATATGTGTGCAATTACAGCNACATTTTTCTTAGGAGGATGGCTAGGGCCAACATTTTCAAACTTTTTACCTCCATTAATTTCAGCACTAATGCCTGCTTTTTGGCTTGGTATAAAAACATTTGGTCTTTTGTTTATCTATGTATGGATTAGAGCAACTTTACCTCGCTTAAGATACGACCAATTAATGGAGTTAGGTTGGAAAAGAATGATACCTATATCCCTTATATGGCTTCTTTTAACTTCAGTTGTTTTAGGGATAAGAGAGTTTGGTTTGCCATGGAGTTAAAAAGATTATGAGCATTGGATACGATTTATTAAAAGGGCTAAAAGTAACTTTTAAAGAGTTATTTAGAAAATCTGTTACAGACAAATACCCAAAAGAATTTAGAGAGAAACCGCAACGATTTCACGGCAGACACGTATTAAACAAGTATGAAGACGGTATGGAAAAATGTATTGGCTGTGAACTTTGTGCAGGCGCATGCCCAGCTCAATGCATTTATGTTAGAGGGGAAGATAATCCTGAAGACAACCCAGTTAGCCCTGGTGAGAGATATGGGTTTATTTATGAAATTAACATGTTGAGATGCATTTATTGTGCTCTATGTGTTGAAGCATGTCCAACAGAGGCAATTACTATGACATCTTTGTTTGAAATGAGCGTTGCAAATAGATCAGAAGCAGTTTTTGATAAAGATGTATTACTAGTAAATGAAGAAGGAGAACCTAATACACATGAGGACCAAACAAAATTAACTAATCCAGAAGAATTAAAAACTTCTGATGGATGGATGAGAGCAACCTCATCAAGCGGTGACCCAGATTTTCAAAACACTATTGGCTGGACAGGATCTTTAGGCGTTGGTAAAAAAGAACCNGAAAAAGGTCAATCATTAGAAGAAGAGTAATATGTTAGATTTAATTTTATTTGCCATACCTGCCCTTTTTGTTTTAGCAGGAGCATTAATTGTNATATTTGCAAAAAACCCAGTGCATAACTCGATGGGATTAGTCCTCACCCTTGCTTCTTTAGCTGTTCTTTACATAACATTAAACGCAACATTTGTTGCCATGGTTCAAATGCTAGTTTACGCAGGAGCCGTAATGACACTTTTCTTATTTGTAATAATGATGATAGGTGTTGATAAAGCTGANCAAACCAAAGAGGAAATTAAAGGTCAAACTTTTCTTGTCTTAGGAACATTAATTTTACTTGGATCTTTGCTCACGTATGTAGTTATCAACTCAGGGTTTAAATGGGATNTGTGGTTTCCGGCTGTTGAATACAGTATCGAAGGCACTCCTAACTTAATTGCATCTACGCTATTTACTGGCTGGGTTTTTCCATTTGAGGTTATATCAATACTTTTAATTGTTGCTGCAACCGCTGCAATTGCATTAGCTTACGACACTAAAACAGCAAGGAAAGACAATGATGATTGAAGTTACAACCGACTGGTATTTAACTTTAGCCGCTTTGTTATTTTCCATCGGCTTTATAGGAATGATGGTTCGAAGGAACGCCTTGATAATGTTTATGTGCATAGAGCTAATGCTTAACGCAGTAAATTTAACTTTTATTACAGCATCAAAACACTTTGGAACTATTGATGCACAAGTTGCTGTATTTTTTGTTCTTGTAGTTGCAGCGGCTGAAGTGGTTGTAGGTTTAGCAATAATTGTTTCTATTTTTAAAAAGCAGGAAACAGCATCTGTTGATATTTTGAGGTCTTCGAAAGGGTAATAATGGAATATATTCTATTAGTAGTTGTTTTCATCCCTTTGATGGTCTCAATATTTTTAAATTCTATTTCTACATTATTAAATGAAAGACTGACAACGTTTATAACGATAAATGGTGCACTCTTATCATTTACAGTCTCACTTTTTATGTTCGGAGTTCTACTCTTAGATAAATTTAAACCAATTTCTTTAGAGTTATATACATGGTTTCCTGATCCAGAAATAAGATTTGAATTTCTTCTTGATGGTTTATCGGGAACAATGATGCTTTTAGTTACTGGCCTAGGTTTNGTAATACAAATATTTTCTACCTCATATATGAGTGGTGATCCTAGATATGTTAAATACTTTGTATACTTTAATTTCTTTGTTTTCTCAATGCTTCTATTAGTTATGTCAGCTAACTTTTTAGTCATGTTCTTTGGTTGGGAGCTTGTTGGCTTAAGTTCTTATCTACTAATNTCTTTTTGGTCTGAGAAGAAAGAAGCAGCTAAAGCNGGAAATAAAGCATTCGTATTAAATCGAATTGGNGATTTTGGTTTTTTGATTGCTTTAATGATGNTATTAAATACCTATGATACGTTTTCCTTTAAAACAGTTTTTGCAACAACATTAATAAATCAGCCACAGAATCTAGATCTTATTGTTGTCTTTCTCATGATTGGTGCTTTTGGAAAATCAGCACAGTTTCCTTTATTTAGCTGGCTGCCAGACGCAATGGAAGGACCAACTCCAGCAAGTGCTTTGATTCATGCTGCAACAATGGTGACAGCAGGTGTTTTCATGCTGGTTCGAATTTCACCGCTATTACAGTTTTCAGAATTATCAAGTATCCTAATTATAAGTATCGGTCTCTTAACGGCTTTAATCTCAGCTTTTGCGGCAATAAATCAGAATGATATTAAAAAGGTACTTGCTTACTCAACAATCTCACAGTTGGGATTTATGTTTATAGCAATTGGGGCTGGAGCATATGTTGCAGCAATTTTTCACTTAGTTACACACGCATTTTTCAAAGCATTACTTTTCCTAGGNGCTGGTGCTGTAATACACGAAATGCATCACGAACAAAATATTCAAAAGATGGGTGGCTTAAAGAAAAAAATGCCANTGACCGCAGCAATGATGGGTATAGGGACTTTAGCAATTTCAGGAATACCTCCACTTGCAGGTTTTTGGTCTAAAGATGAAATTCTTGCTTCTACTTTTGCTAATGGTGGAATTTATTATGGATTCTGGGCCCTCTCCTTACTTGCAGCTTTNATGACAGCTTTTTATATGGGNAGACATTGGTTATTAATTTTTCATAAAGANCCAACAAATAATATTGATGATGTTCATGAGGCACCAAAAATNATGACNAGACCATTATTACTATTAGGTATATTNTCTATCTTTATAGGNTTTATAAACACACCATTTTTTCATGGGTTAGAAAAAGTCNTACATTACACATTAATTGATGTAGAAGTAACNCATCTNCCAGAAGGAATAGCTGTAGTAATTCTTGCTTTGATATCAATAGGAGCAGGATTTACAGGACTAGGTTTGGCATATTTGATATATATTGTAGATATATTTTCCTATTTTAAATTTGAGATTCCTTTCTTAAAAGAAGCAAAAGGCTTGTCATCAAATGTTTTATATTTAAACAAAGTTGGACACACACTTTTTGTACAGATACCTAAATCATTGGTTAGGAAAGTAGCTGTAGTAATCGATGGTCTCCTAATTGACGGCTTTGTTAATGGTGTATCTAATCTTTTCTATAAGTCTTCAAAGACAGTTTCAATAACTCAGTCAGGACTTGTTAGAAACTATGTTGTATATTTTGGATTATTTTTACTTCTACTTGTTTCATTATTTGTAGCTACCCCCTTGATTGCATTATGAATATTTTAATTTATACCCTTATGTTGTTTCCGCTTATTGGTTCCTTAGTTATTTTTACAATGCCAAAAAGTAGATCAGAACTCTTTAGACCAATCGCAATATTTTTAAGTATCATCCCGTTTGGTTTATGTCTATATCTTTTTACAAATTCTCAATCAAAAGGCTCGTTTGTCAATATCCATACTATTGATTGGATTAAATCATATGGAATAAATTTAACTTTTGGAATATCTGGAATGTCTCTTTTACTTTTATTCTTAACAGCAGTGTTGATGCTGCTTTCATTTCTGTCGGTAAGTGAAAAATACTCTGAAAGCAAAGGGTTCATTGGGTCGATACTTGTTTTACATTTTGCTGTTAATGGTGTTTTCTTGAGTGGAGACTTACTTTCACTATTCATATTTTTTGAAGCTTTACTTATTCCAATGTATTTCTTAATGGGGATTTGGGGTGGAGAAAATAGAAGGTATGCAACAATTAAATTTATTATTTACACAGTATTTGGTTCAGTGTTTATATTCATTGGAACCATATACGCTGGAGTAATAAGTTATGGAGTAACAGGTCGATTAGCTCTAGATTTTGCAACTTTATCCTCACTTACATTTACCACTGAACAATCAAGAATATTGTTTTTGATGTTTACTTTTGGTTTCTTAATTAAGGTACCAATATTTCCTCTCCATACTTGGTTACCAGATGCACACGTTGAAGCACCTACTGCTGGAAGTATTTTATTAGCAGGGGTTTTATTAAAAGTTGGAGCTTATGGAATATTAAGAGTTTCCATCCCATTTTTTACTGAAGGCTTCTTAGAATACAAATTCTTAATTGCTGTTTTATCTGTAATTGGGATTATTTATGGAGCAATTGTAGCGATTGCTCAAATAGATATTAAGAGACTCATTGCTTACTCATCAGTTAGTCATATGGGATTTGTAATGCTTGGTATATCAGCTGGTAATTATTTAAGTTTAGAAGGTGCAATTATTCAGATGGTAAACCACGGTCTTACAACGGGAGCATTATTCATGCTTGTAGGTTTTCTCTATGAAAGACGTCACACAAGAAGAATTTCAGATTTTGGAGGAATAAAGGCAACAATGCCAAAGTATGCAGCGATATTTTTGTTTTGCTCATTCGCATCTATTGGCCTCCCAGGATTAAATGGTTTTGTTGGAGAGTTCATGATCCTTATGGGTAGTTTTGCTACATATAAAGTGTTATCTGGAATAGGTGCTTTCGGAGTTGTTCTCGCAGCAATATATATGCTTTGGGCTTATCAAAGAATGTTTACTGGAGAGATCTCCATACAAGAAAATAAAGAACTTGTTGATTTAAATTCAAAGGAAATGATCTCGGTTGTTCCATTATTAGTTTTAATGTTGTTTATTGGAATTTATCCAAGCTTCATAGAGAGTTATGTAACTCAAGATGCATTACTCATATCTGAGATTATTGATATTTTTAGTGGAAGGTTGAAATGAGTACTATTAGTGAGGCGATAGGCTTCAATCTTATTGTTATCGGACCAACTCTTGCGCTCGTTGCAACTGCTCTAGTCCTTTTGTTTTGCACTATCACAATCGAGACATCTGATTTTGTTAAAAAAACAATAACATTTGGAGGCATTTTATTAACAATATTTACCGTATTTTTAAAATTTGGACTATTCCTTACAGATGGAATATCTTCATATTTTACTGAGAAAATATTAA
>PBPX01000005.1 GCA_002724835.1 Actinomycetota bacterium
GGGTAAGACTCCTTATAGAACATGAGGTTGATAGGTCAGAAGTGTAAGTACAGTAATGTATGTAGCTGACTGATACTAATAAGTCGAGGGCTTGAACTGAAGACGGCGTNAGAGTGCTTGCTATAGAATGTTTANAAAGTTTAAAGNATTNCGGTGGTGATAGCAGTGGGGATACACCCGTTCCCATTCCGAACACGGAAGTAAAGTCCACTAGCGTCGATGGTACTTGAGGGGCAACCCTCTGGGAGAGTAGAACACCGCCGACTTTTATTGAAGAGCCCCTAGGAAACTAGGGGTTTTTCTTATTTAGATAATTCCTAATTCCTGTAACTTGCATTACAGGATTCATATTTTTAATGTAATTTTCTATTGTTATATTATCAACTAAAAGNATTTCGTAGTTTGTTTTTACCCAATTTATAAGTAATGAGGCAGCTTCTTCATCGCTTGTGTCAGGTAAAGATGTTATAAAGTTAATCCAGCTTTCTATACTCTTATATGCGTTTTCTAACAACCTGTATGGATCATCGTGCATTCCAAAATGAGCTATGGCTANTTTTGATAAGTCATACTTACTTATATTTTCTAGTGTCTGAAATAATATTTCTTTATCAAAATCTGGTGGAGGTAAATTAGGTTGAACGAATTCACCATGAGGATATATTAAACCTAAAGTATCACCCATAAACATCGTTCCAGATTCTTCATCATAAAAAGTGAAATGATGTTTTGCATGACCAGGGCTATANAGAGCTTTTAACAATCTTGTTTTACTAAGTTTAAATTCATATCCGTCATTTANAGTCTTTATATTCTCTAATGGTGTTGGCTTAATTTTGCCCCAATTATTTTCTAGCCATTCTTCTGTATAAACATCAGCGACTGCTTTCCATAGTTTTTCCGGATTTGGCAAATGTTTCACACCGAGTTCATGTATGTAAACAAAATGATCTTTATATTCTTCGACCATATGGCCGATACCACCTACGTGATCAAGGTGTAAATGTGTTATTGCAGATCTTTTAATATTTTTAATTCCAATAGATTCAAGTCCTGTAATTAAATACGGAAAAGAGTTAGATGGTCCTACTTCTATTAATATTGGATCTTCTGAATCAATATAGTAACAAGCCATTCTATCTTTTTTATTTTCCATAAGAACATCTATTTGATATATGTTATTGTCAAACTTTTTAACTACAGGATCCATATATATATCTTCGCATANTCTTTTTATAAACTAAAATGTTTGTGTGAAAGTTTCATTAGCAAGTACATCTGAATATACAGTAAAAGCGGCAGAATCAATATCAGATTTGANACCAAATGCAGCTGACGTTTTAATAACAAGTGTTGTAACGGCTATGGTAACTGAATTAGGTGTATGTTCCCCAACTTCAGCTGGTTTGCTTACTTATCATGATGGTGAAAAAAATACACAACATACAATAGATGGTTATTTTGTATCACCAAATTCTTTTAAGAAGGGGAGTATCGAAAAACAAAAAGTTACTATGACTTATGGAGGTCATGTCGAAACATATGTAGGAGCTAATACATTTGCTATTCCAGGTATCTACAAGATATTAGATTTTATATATAAAAATTATTCAACATTACCACTTAAANTACTTCTTGAGTTTCCTATTAAAATTTCAAAAGATGGTTTTAAAATAACACAACCTAGTAAGGATTATTTTATTCANTCTCTAAAACCTNTCTATATGTGGCATGATGANTCAGCTAAGGTTCTTAAACCACTTGAAGATGATTTAGAAAATGGTGTAGTCAAACTAAACAAACTATCTGATACATTAGAACATCTAGCGGATAATGACTTTGATAATTTTTATTATGGAGATATTTCTAATGAAGTACTGAAGACTATAGAAAAGGAAGGTGGGCATGCAACAAAAAAAGATTTTGAAACATACGATCTTATAAATGATTCAAAGTTTGAACATATTTATAAAGATTTAAAAATAACTGGNCATAATGGTCCATCTATAGGTGGCCTTATGGTTTTAAAATATTTAGACGTAATAGAAAGCAACCCTAAAAATATAGAAAAACAATTACAAAATGTTTACCTTGACAGAAAAGATAATTTAGAATTTTTTGGAAATAGAAAAGATAAAGTAAGTAAAGAGATTAAAANTATTGCCAGTTCACCTTCTACAGTACAAGTTAATACGTCTGATACAGACAATAACCATTTTTCAATTACATTTTCTAGTGGCTATGGTTCTGGAGTAATATGTAAAAATACTGGCATGTATTTAAATAATTCTCTTGGAGAGATAGAACTAAACCCTCAGGGTTTTCTTGGTGAAACAAACGGTGAAAGATTAATTTCAAATATGAGTCCTTTAATTATTAATTCNAAAAATGGTATTGTTACNATTGGTTCACCCGGGGCTGATAGNATTAGTTCCTCACTTGCACTTGTTATAAATAATTATACNAANAACAATAATTGGCAATTATCAATTAATGANCCAAGATACCATGTAAATATGGATGGAACAGTNCGATCTGAGCCTGGTGTAAAANTTAATCTTAAAAATACAACAACTACTGANGCAAATGATATGTATTTTGGTGGTGTTTGTGTAACAGGTTATNAATCAGAACTCTTNTCATATGGAGACAAAAGAAGAGGAGATGCTAAATGGAAAAATTAAAGTCTTTGCCTCATAAAAATTTATTTTATTTTGGTTTTGTAATTGTTTTTATTTTTTTAATACTTTCATATTGGCAATTCGATAGATACCAAAACAATGTAAGTTTAACTTATGATGAAGTCAATCAAGACTTAATAAGCATTGACGAAATAAACTTAACTCCAAGTGATACATATATAAAATTAAATGGTTCATTTAATCTTATAAATTATTATAAATTGCGCTCAAGAGTCTATAACGGAGAATCTGGTTATCACATAGTTGCTATTTATAAAGATCAAGATAATATTCATTTAACTGTAAATCATGGATGGATACCCTTAGAAGACATTAACTTCAAGATAGGAAATTTTAGATATGGATTTCAAGGTTTCCTACTAAATTACGATATAAAATCACCAGTGGGACAGGATGACAGTATTGGTTCCGAATACATTTTTCGTATTGATAAAAACTTCATTGAAACTGATCAAAATATATATTTATCTAANAAATATATACATTTAACTTCAAACTGTGGTGTTGCTATTGAGTGCGCCCCTTTAAATACAGGTTATAATCCACCACATATGAGTTACTCTATTCAGTGGCTTTTTTTTGCTATTTGTTTAAGTATTGTGATATTAAGAAAAAATAANCTTTTATGAATTTAACTTACACNATTGAAGGCGAGGGGAGTGATGTTCTTTTATTGCATGGATTCCCATCAAATATGTATTTTTGGGACGAAATNAAAAAAGAACTTATTAAAAATAATAAAAGAGTAACTGTACCTGAACAAAGAGGCTATCCATTATCTGAAATAAAGGACTCGTTAGTAAGCGATTTTAATATAGAGTCTTTAGCAAAAGATATAGAGGATTTAATAAATGAATTAGATTTAGATAATGAATTAACAATAGTAGGTCATGACTGGGGATCAATAGTTGGCTGGGCAGTTATATCAAGAAGTAATGTAAATATAAANAAATTTATATCAGTATGTGGAGGTGATGAGTTTCCTAGTACTCATATCTACAATAAATTAAGATTNAATCTTGGAGATCATTATATTACTTCATTTCAAGATCCTGAAAAATCATCTAATGAAATTGATCCAAATCTNGAGTCTTTCTTTAGATTGTCATATAGGGATGTATATNCAAATGTAGAGGAACCAGATTTATCATTNAAAAATTTATTCACTCAAGGAAGAACAGGGAAGNTAGTTGTTGATGATGATACGATTAACAATTACATAAATCATTTTAAGGGTCACTCCTTATATCAACCAATTTGTTGGTATTCAAATATAGATTTAAATATTGAATTAAGTAATGAATGGCGTAATAAAGTAAAAATACCAGTTACCTTTCTTTATGGGGAATTAGATGTTGCTGTAAAATTAACAGACAAAATGAGTGAACGNCTAATGAATATTGGTACNCAGATTACAATTAAAGAAGTAAAAGGTGCAGGACATTGGCTACCATTAACTCATAAGGAGAGTGTTCTTAATGAAATTATCTAATTTTATNAGTTTTAATCTTTGTCGTATAATATNTATTATGTTGCGTTATGTCTAAAGCTATACTACATGATCATTTAGATGGCGGATTGAGGCCTTCTACCGCCCTAGAGTTAGCTAAAAATGATTCATATAANCCATTACTAGAAATAGATGATGTTTCNTCNTTTTTTGATAGATCTACTTCTAGTTCATTAGAAGATTATTTAGAAGCATTTATACATACAACAGCACTTATGAATAAATATGAGAACCTTGAAAGAATAGCTTTTGAAGCTGCTGAAGATATGCATAATTGTGGCATAAATCTTTATGAAAGTAGATACGCTCCCCTATATTCTGTAAATGACAANTTATCTATAAAAGATGTTCTAGAATCAATAAATTCAGGGTTTAAACAAGCAGAAAATTTGTACGGAATAAAGTCTGGTNTGATCTTATGTGGAATGAGGAATGATCNAATTAATGTAGAAAAAGTTGGTGAAATTGCTATTAATTATAAAGATTTAATAATCGGATTTGATATTGCAGGNCCNGAATTAAATTATAGGCCAAGTAAATTTAGTTCTACCTTTAAAAAAGTTCAAAATGAAGGAATTAACATAACAATTCATGCTGGAGAGGGTGATAATGTCGAGTCAATACAAGATGCTTTAGATAACGGGGCTAAAAGAATAGGTCATGGTGTTCGAATNATAGAGGATATAAANCTTGATAATACAAAATTAGGTGAAACTGCTTCATTTATTTATGAAAATCAGATACCACTTGAAATATGTATAACTTCTAATATCCATACAAATATGTATAAAAGCTATGACAGNCATCCTATTAAGGATTTAATTGATCTAGGATTTAATATTTCTTTGAACACGGACAATAGATTGATGAGTAATACAGATATTGTTAAAGAAATGAACATATGTAAAGATATNGGGATTAAAAATCCAGAAAAATTACTAGAAATGTCAGCTAGCTATAGCTTCTTGAATTAAATTTTTACTATCTTTAGTCAAAAAATTATAAAATTCTTTTTCATTTATTAATTTAAAATGTTTGTTTGGGTATAGTTTCTTGGCTAGATTAATCTTATTTCTTTTTTTAGTAATAAGTTTTTGATTCATAGTTGTAATTTCTATATAAATATTTAATGAAGGTAAATAGAAGTCTGGTGTAAACATTTTTTTTATTGCGCCACTTCCCCACTTCAGTGGAAAGCTTGTTGGTTCATATACCCAGGGAATATCAAATAAGTCTAAATGTTCTGNAAATANTTTTTCGGATGGATGAGCAAATTTCATTCATTAATTGCTGAAATTTTTTCAGGATATANTGAAAATATTTCAGCTTCCGTTTCAGTGTGTACAGGCCCTAGTGATATTCCGAAGACAGCTTGTCCTTTACGTAATAAATCTAACATCTCATTGTTATCAGTTATTACATATATAGAATGACCGTCTGAAAAAATTGATATATCTGTTATTTTCATATTTTTGCCTAATATTTCATTTACATTTGTTAAGGCAATTCTAATTTTTTGAAGACTTACTCCTGCTTCTCTTAATTTGTTTACTAATTTGACTTTAACTATATCTTGAAAAGAATAAATTCTATGAAATCCAGATCCTTTAATATTTCTAATTGAAGCTTCTATAAGTTTTGTTGTTGTCCAATGATCTAATTGTCTATAACTAATACCAGTTATTTTACAGACTTCTGGACCTGTGTAACCCTGTCGCATAATTACAATCTACTANGATTATTATTTATANCAAGGTTTTAAGAAAAATCCTCTGGTTTTATATCTTTAATAAACTCTTTAAATTCTTCAATTTCGTTTGNATTATCAATTATCAAATCAATTGAATTTGTNTCAAAGACTTCTTGATTAACAGTAACAGGTATATTTGAACGTAGTGCTANTGCAATCGCATCACTTGGTCTGGCTGAAAGTGTTACTAAACCATTAACTGTATTTAATATTATGTCAGCAAAATAAGTACTGTCTTCTATATTGGATATGTTTACTTCGCTAATTGATCCTTCAAGAGCTTCAACTATGTTTAATAACAAATCATGTGTTTGTGGTCGGTCGTGTAAAATACCTTCTTGTGCGTAAGCTATTGAAACAGCTTCAATTGTACCAATCCATATAGGTAATACCTTTTGCGTAGAAGGATCTAATAAAAGCAATATTGGCGTTTCGGAACTTTCTTCTAATCTTATAGAGTTNACTTCTACATTAATATTTCTGCTCATATAAAAAGATTAGAAGTTATAAATGAAAATTAGAAGTTTATATAGGAAATATTTTGTTATTGATTTGCATTTAATTGAAATATTTTTAAGGGGTTAAATGACCATTTAACTTTATAATCGCTNTCTTCAATATTAAATTTATTANTATATTTCATAAATGAAAAAGATATTTCCTTNTCTTTATAATCAGAAAGTTTTAAGTTTTCTTTTTTATTTAAATTAATAAATTCATTCCATACACTTTTGCTTTTGATTGTAATTGTGTTATTGCTATTCCTTATATTGTAAAAATCNGAATTTTTATTGAGAATATTGAAATTATCAAATGTTTCTATGCTTGTTTTATATAATAATTTNGTATCAGAAAAATGAGAATATTTCTTTTCATCAACAAAAGATTTATTGACTATAGTTATGATGTTTCGNTCATTAGATTGGTTTAATCCAACNAAAGTAAGTCCTGCCTTATCAGTCCATCCAGTTTTCAAACCAACAAATCCGTCATCAAGNATGAGATTTGTATTATTATATACTTTTTCAGTACCTGATATATCTGAAACAATCTTTTTTTTACTTACTAAAGAAATTATCTCAATATTTTCACTTGCTTTAATAGATAATTTTAAAAGATCATTTAAAGTTGTATAATGATTTTCTTCGTCTATTCCATCTGGATTTGTAAAATTTGTGTTATTCATTCCAAATACTTTTGCTTTGTTGTTCATAAGATTTATAAATGAATCTAAGTTTTCTGATACTGAAAGTGCAGCAATATAAGCTGCGTCATTAGCTGAGTATACTAGTAAAAGTTCTAGGAGATTTTCTATACTAATTTCAATATTTTCAGGAATATATGCTACTTTNCCTTCATATTTATAATTATCGGGATATCTAGTAGTTATGTAATCATTAAAATTATATTTATCAAGTAAAAGAATTCCNGTCATTAATTTAGTTAAAGAAGCTGGATATATTTTTTCGTNTATATTCTTNGAAAATAATGTAGATTCATTTANTAAATCATAAGANAAATAGTAGTCTGTGGTTAATAAATCATCTGAAACCTCTTCNGCATATGATTGATTATTAATAAGTAAGACAATTAAAAATAGGATTAAGTATCGTCTAATATGTAACTCCCAATAATCAATGTAAATTTATTTATAGCTATTTCTAAATCTTGTTCATCGATGTCTATAAATGAATTATTAGATTCAAAGAAACCTATTCCTCTTTCAGATAANGATTTNAATAAAGAAAAATTNTTNGCTGATAANCCNAGATTNTAAAAATAAGCAAAAGCAGNNAGTCTATTTACATCATTTTGATTATATTTATCTTTTTCTTTTTCAAAATTNAATTCAATTAAATCATCTAGATTATTTTGTGTAAGACCTGACTTTTTTAAAGCATCGTGTTTAGAGTATTCATCTATTTTAAGATTTTTATTAGAAGAATTAGATAACAACTGTTTATTATTTTTTATAGCCTTAAGTGAATAAAATTGGTCTTCTTGCAGATTTAAAATCTTTAAAATTTTATCAATATCTTTNGTAGAGTATTCCCTTGTTCCT
Source organism: Actinomycetota bacterium (assembly GCA_002724835.1). Taxonomy (GTDB): domain Bacteria; phylum Actinomycetota; class Acidimicrobiia; order Actinomarinales; family Actinomarinaceae; genus Actinomarina. The sequence continues at coordinate 8,025 of PBPX01000005.1, forward strand.
CCTTTTGATCTTTTGGGATTTATCAGACCTTCTTTTTCTAGAAATCTTAAACGTGAAATAGTTACAGATGGATATTTTTTTTGTATATGCTTAACAGCATTTCCTATATTCATTTTTTATCTACAGATGANACAATCAAGAAATATTTGCCAATTTGAATTCTTGTTCCAGAGGTTAATTTGCTTTCTTTTATAAGTTCACCGTTTACAAATATTCCATTTGTAGATTGTTCATCTGTAATAGTTAACTCATTATCATCAACAGATATATAGCCATGATTTCTTGATACTGTTATATCATCTAAAATAATTTCTTTATCATCTAATCTTCCAATTTTGTGTATGCCATTTGTTAGCAACCANGAAGAAGACTTTACATCTTCATTTAATATTGAAAGAATATATTTACTATTTTGATTTACAAATAAAGATTCTTCAAATGGTATTGTTTCATTATTCATTTTTATATATTAATTTATACAAATATTCTAATGCCACANAATAGTAAAAAATAAGTGAAATATATGTAAAATAATCAATAATTATAAGATTTAATGTTGTATTTAAAACAGTTAAGCAAATCGATATAAATATTAACGTTGTACCTAACTTCCCTTTATTTGATACAGTCACAGTTTTGTTTTTAATTAAAATATAAAGGGCTCCTATTAATGTAAATATTTCTCTAATTATTAAAGAGTAAATAAACCATATTGGAAAATAATCAATTANCCAAAAGAGAAGCATTACAAAAACAATACGATCAGTAAAAGGATCTAAAATGGTTCCTAATTTAGATACTTGGTTTAATTTTCTTGCAACTATTCCNTCAACAGCATCACTAATTCCGATTATTGCAATAATTAAAATNAAATTTGTAATAGAAAAAACATCAGGAGTAATGTTCAAAAACAAATAAATTGTAATTATTAATCTAGCTATAGTTACTAAATTAGGAATTAAAAAAATATCTTTAAATTTCAATAAAGGCTGTCCTTAACATCATGTGTTGCAATATAATGATTTCCACCAATATCAACCATATCAGTATCAGGATTATTTCTTATTATTTCATCTAACTCATCATAATTTAATTCATACTCTTGCCTTTGATACTGTGGATCAGGTACAGGTATAGAAGAAATTAATCTTTTGGTATAAGGATGTACTGGATTTTTAAGCAGNTCTTCAGTTTCAGCAATCTCAACTATTTTACCATTGAACATAACAGCAATTCTATTGCACATGTATCTTGCAACAGCTAAGTCATGAGTTATATATAAGTATGAAACTTCTAAATCTTTTGCAAGATTAAGCATAAGGTCCATTATGGATATTCTTATTGAAACATCAAGCATAGAAGTTGGTTCGTCGCAAACTACAAATTTTGGTTTCATGACTAATGTTCTAGCAATTGAAACTCTTTGTCTTTGGCCACCAGATAATTCGTGAGGATATCGTGGCATGTAATTTTCAGGAGGTGTCAAACCAACAGTAGTTAATATTTCTTTAACTGCCTCTTCCCTATCATTTAGACTTCCAATGTTGTGTATGTTTAATGGTTCTAATATTATATCTTTTATAGTCCATCTAGGGTTTAATGATTCGTAAGGGTCTTGAAATATCATCTGTATGTTTCTTCTGAATTTTTTTAAATCAGTATCATCTAAATTGTCAATATCATCCATCTCTTTTGTTTCAGTATTATAGAACTTAACCTCTCCATTTGTTTTTGGATCCAATAAACAAAGGGAACGAGCTGTTGTAGTTTTACCACATCCACTCTGCCCTACTAAACCTAGACTTTCACCCAGAGGTATATCAAATGATATATTATCAACTGCTTTAACAATTGATTTATTTCTATTTAAAAATCCTGAATTTACTTCAAAATATTTTTCAAGATTTTTAACTTCAATGACATTTTTTTTCATAACATTAATCCTTAAACACACTCAACGCAGCATTGGTCTACAAGATGACCTTTGCCAACTTCTATTAAACCCATTTCTAATGATTGATTTTTGCAATTATCAGAAGGCTCTGGACACCTTGGAGAGAATGTACACCCTTTAATATCCCCGATTAAACTTGGAGGTTCTCCATCTAATGATCTTAATTTTTTCTTTTCTCCAACAATTGATGGTGTTGATTCAAGTAGAAGTCTTGTATAAGCATGTCGTGGGTTAGAAAATATTTCTGAGGTTTTACCCATTTCTACAATAGATCCAGCATACATAACGGCCATATTTGATGTCATTTCAGCTATAACTGCAATGTCATGGGAGATATAAATTAAACTCAANCCTAATAATTCTTGAACTTTACTAATTTCCTTTAATATTTGATCCTGAATTACTACATCTAATGCAGTAGTAGGCTCATCAGCTATTAATACTTTTGGATCACATGATAAAGCTAATGCTATAACGGCTCTTTGTTTCATTCCACCAGATAATTCGTGTGGAAATCTATTCATAATAGAATGGTCAAGACCAACAATATCAAACAATTTTTTAATCTTTTCAGAATTTTCATCTTTTGTATTATTTGGGTAATGCTCTCTAATAGCCTCTCTTATCTGTTCACCAATTTTTACAACTGGATTCCATGCATTCATAGCACCCTGAAAAACAATACTTATTCCCTTCCATCTAATTTTTCTTAATTCTTTTTCAGTTTTAGTTACTAATTCTTCATCATTTAGTTTGATACTGCCACTTGATATTTTTGCATTATCTGCTTGAAGTTGTAATAAACTCATAGCTACTGAGGTCTTTCCACATCCAGACTCTCCAACTAATCCAAATGATTCACCTTCTTTTAATTCGAAAGATACATCTCTTACTGCAGATACATTTCCTGCAATTGTTTCATAATGCATATTTAAATTTTCTACTTTAAGTACTGTTTTGGACATAATTATCTCTTCCTCAATCTAGGATTAAAAACATCATCAAGTCCCCTACCTACCAAATAGAAACCACCTGCTAAAAATGTTACAGCTAAACCAGCAGGTAATATNANCCACCANTAAGCCATNCCNGAAAATATATAGCCNTCTGTNTGAGANAGNTATATCATGATACCCCAGCTCATTTCAATATTAAGAAGNCCNAAGAANGATAATATAGACTCTGATGCAATAGCTCCTGTCACACTAAATACCATAAACAAAAGCGCAAGTGGTGCAACATTTGGCAGGATATGCGAAAAAAGTATCGTCATATTTGATCCGCCAGTAATTCTTGCAGAATCAACAAAAGGTTTAACTTTAACTTGCAGGGCTTGAGATTTAATTGTGATAACTGATCCGCCCAATCCTCCAATAACACCTAATACAATTGCTAAGTGCCAGATTTTAAGTTCAGCAAAAGCTGAAATAATAAACAATAATGGGAGGCTCGGTAACATTAATACTAAATCAGATTGTCTCATTAAATATGCGTCAACACGACCGCCATAAAATGCAGCAATCGTTCCTAAAATTGTTGAAATACTCACTCCAATTATTGCACTTAAGAGTCCAAGAAGAAATGCAACTTGGCTTCCTTCCATAATTTGAGAAAATATATCTCTTCCTAGNGAGTCTGTTCCAAGTAAATGTCTAGATGAAGGTGGAGAAGGTTGCAGTAATGCCTCNTGTATATCTCCTACTTGTGGATTGATACTAGGNTTATAAATCTGTCTTTGTGTGATCTCTCCATCTCCTGGACAATCTTCAACACTTTCATATTTTTCTGTCGGATATTCATCAGGACATTCAACAACAAGTAAATTTACTTTTATTTCTTCATAACCAACTACTGGATGATATACAGCTTCATTCCAAACACCTGTTAAAAATAGAATTGGTTGAAGAATGGCTAATATAAAAAAGAAAAATACAATACCTAAGCCAATCATTCCCAGGGTGCTTTGTCTGAATAATAACCAATTTCTTTTAAAAGCTTCTCTTCTTACTTTTTTTTGAATTTCTTTTTCGTTTAATGAATCATTCATAATTATCCTTGGCTTTTAATTCTTATTCGTGGATCTAAATAAGCATAAGAAATATCAGCAACAAAATGAGCAACCAATGCAAATATTCCAACAAATGAGAATGCAGCCATTGCTACAGGTATGTCTTCATTTAGTACAGCTTGAAGTAGTAGTTGACCCATTCCTGGCCATGAGAATATTTGCTCTGTCAAAACTGAACCATCAATAATCGTAACAATCGTAAATATGAACGATGTAACTACTGGGAGTAATGCTGTTCTTGCAGCATGTCTATCTCTTATTCTTTTTTGACTTAAACCTTTAGCTCTAGCAGTTTGAATATANTCTTCCTTAAGAACTTCCATCATAGTTGTTCTGGTTAATAGAGCTGTTCCTGCGAAAGCTACAATTGTTACAACTATAGTTGGCAAAATCATATGAAATGAAATGTCAGCAGCATAAGGTTTTTTAATTAAAGCATCTCCTGTGTTCCAATAAAAATAACTNCCTATAAATATGAGAACTAGNGANAGTANCCTTGCATTTCTTCTTAAAGAAAGAGATTCAATATTTCTTGTAAANAAATANGCAATAAATTGAATGATNGACACAACTACAGTGAATTTAATCATCATCATAAAAACNACATCGCTATCAAAAGGTGCGTCATACCATTTTTCAGGATATAAAAATTTNCCAATAGGAAACCATCCCATTTTATAGCCAAAGAACCATAGCATCAGCAAAGCAAACCATGGGTAGAATACNGTATATGAGAGNACTGAGGCTAGTGTNAGCCACGTTTCCGATTTACTTCCTCTTCTCCACGCTAAAATTTTACCTACTAAAAAACCTGTATAAAAACTNATTATATTAACAAGTGCAAAAAGCATTAGTGTTCGAGGTAAACGCTCAGCTATTAATTCAATTGGTGACTTAGGGTAATATCTGTAAGAGAAACCNAAGTCTCCTTTNAAGAAGTTTTGTACATACTTAATAACTCTCTCACTTAATGGTNTATCTAATCCATATAGTGCAATTGTTTTTTCATAAGCATCGGGTGGAAGTTGAGGATTAAGTAAGAGACTTGTAAATGCATCTCCTGGCATTGCGTTAAATAATAAATATGAGGAAACTAGAAAAACAAAAAAAACTAAAACTAACTGAAGAAATCTATTGATGATATATTTAGTCAAATTTACACCTTTTAAATTATAATTTTACCCTTTAAATTAAAAAAAAATGCTTAGAGACGGGATTTTACTCCCGTCTCTGTTAAGCAAATTTAATCTGTTCTCTTGACGAGTGTAGGATAACCTCCACTGTCTGACAAACCATCCAGTACATCTGTAAATGGGAAGCTAATAGAATCTCTATAAGCCTCTAATACTGGTGTAGTTACCAATACTAAGTATGGTAACTCTTCAAATAGAATTGCTTCCATTTGCTTAGAAATGCTTTGCGCATCACTAATGGTTTTAGCACCCTTAAATTGGTCTGCTAATGCATCAAATTCTGCATTATCAAAACCTGGGGTGTTATAACCACCTTCACATGAGTCATTCTTTGAGTGAAAGAATGCTTCTGGGTGATCTGGGAAAGTTCCCAATCCCCAACCNAGCATGTAAAAGTACCAGTCTTTACAAAGGTCTGGTGCGAACACTTTATCAACGATAACACCAAAACCAGTTGGTCTTGCTATTACGTCAAATCCTAGTTGTTGCATCCAGTCTGCAATGAATAGTGAGAAGGTTGATCTAATTGGATCATAACCTGGACCNGGTGCATAAAGCAACATGTCCGTTGGAACTGCTGTTCCTCCAGGACCTTTAAGGCCTGTAGGTGCTACAGCTCTTTCTCCTCCACCTGCGTGACTTCCCCAGTCAGATGCAGTCCATCCACCAGCCTGTAATATTTCTACAGACTTATTGAATCTTTCATCTGAACTCATTCCGTCACAGTCAGCTAATACACCTGTTACAGGTGCTACCCAAGCAGTTAATGCTTCAGGCATCTGACCATCCATATTCACAGCTACTCCCTGAAGAATGTTGTTAATAACAAATTCTTTATCAGATATACAAGAAACTGCTTGTCTAAATGCTTTATCACTACCAGGGAATATTCTCATGTTGAATGCCATATATCTCATACCATTGCTGGCGTTTGATACAAGCTCAACNCCTGGAATTCTAGCAAGTTGATCNTAAACGTTTCTCTTAACGCCTAATGGGTTAAGAACGAAGTCTACTTCTCCATTTTGGAATGCTAGATACGCTGCATCTTGATCACCATATAATGTGAACTCTACTGTTCCAACATATGGACCAGAAGTATAAGTGAAGCCTTCTCCACTAGTATCACCAAATGATTCGTTTACAGCAGGTGCAACTCCATTATCCCATGAAATTGNTGTTCCAGCTTCATAGATCGTAGTATCCCCACCAAAATACATTGTGTTTGGATCGTACTTCCATGTATAGAAAGCGCCTTGTTCAATCTTGTCATAAACAAAAGCACTTGCAACTGGAGCATTTTCTGCTGGTGCAGCAAGTAGTGTTTCCCTATCAGTAGCGTATTGTCCCCAATAACTTTCAGGTAATACTGGTGCAGCTGCAGTACCGAACTGCCATGCTGACAAACCAGGATCATAGTTGAAAGATATTGTTACTGAATAATCATTATCAGCGACAACACCAACGACTCCTTGGACTTTTTCATCGCCCTCTCCGGAACCCATTGGCCAACTGTTCATCCAGTTGTTCTGCAATTCTAAAGCTTTTACAGTGTTATATGTAAATACCCAATCGTTTGCAGTAACTGGTGTACCGTCGCTCCACATGTAGCCTTCTGTAATAGGTACAGTATAAGACCATGTACCATCACCATTATCAGTTGAAGCTTCAACAAGCTCCGCAGCCATATTTGTGACTAATTGATAGTTAGGCATTGATACAGAGTAGAGAGAAGTTGACTGACCAGTCATGGCCCATCCAGTCCAGACATCAGTTTCTGTGTCTAGATAGTTCCAGAAGTTTTGAGTCGCAGGATCTGAAAATACTGCCATCTTGAAAACACCATCAGGTCCTGATGGAGCTGCTTCTTCAGCGGCTGCTGCAGTTGTTGCAGGAGCAGCAGTTTCAGCCGGAGCTTCTTCTACTACTTCTTCTTCTGCTGTGTCGCTGCCTCCGCATGCGACTACAACTAATGCAAATACCGTAAAGAGCAAAGTAAGACGCCAGAATCTCGATTCTTTGAATCTACTCAATTTATCTCCTTTTTGTATACAAAAAATTCCACTTTAAGCGGAATCATCTAATAATAAAGGTTGGAGGGTTAAATACAATTAATATGTCATGTTTTTAGTAATTTTTGTTGTGTTNATANAGGTTTTGTTATAGCAAATTAAAAAATATCTGAAAAAACCTAATTATTAGGTAAAAACCGAATAAAAATGTTCCTAATTTAAAGCCAAAATTTTCCATTTATAAGTTATATTTCATTTTTATACAAATATTATAAAAACCATATTTTTGTCTTAATTTATTAACTAAAAAATTTTGNTAATTTTGAGGGATTCTACCATTCAGATTAATTGCTATGGAAGGTGGCTGTGTNCCATACTGTGTTGCATATTTAAGTTTTGATCTCTTTCCTCTNAATGGGTGAGGTGGTTTGGCAACCCATAATTCTCTTAGGAAAATATTTAAGTCAGATGTAGAAACTCTTATCTGTAATTGTTGATATAGATCATCTAATGTTTTTTCTATCAAATTAATTCCTTTTTTAGTTAATGCAGATATTCTTAATATGTTTATCCAATCAAATCTTTTTAAGTTATCTTTGATATTTTTATTTATAATTTCCTTTTGTTCAGTGTCTAATAAATCCCATTTATTCATAATTAATAAAGGTGATACGTTATTTTCAATACATTCATTAATTAATCTTAAGTCTTCGAAGCTTAATCCAACCGTTGAATCAATGACAATTAAAGCTGTTAATGAGTTATTTAATTCGTTTATAGAAAGTGATGAAGCATATCTATCAATTTGATTTTTTTGTTTACTTCTAGGTACACCAGCTGTATCAATAATTTGAAATTTTTGATTATTTAAATTTAATGTATCTTTTATTACATCTCTAGTAGTACCAGATATGGAAGACACTACAGATCGTTCATTATCGAGAAGTGAATTAAATAAAGTAGATTTACCTGAGTTTGGTCTTCCAATTAAAACAATGGAGTTTTCCTTATTGACTGAACTAAGTTCAACATTGCTCTTTNTTATTTTTTTTGAAATACCATTGCTTAATTCTTCAGTACCTATTTTGTGAATTGATGAAATATAGAAATCTTGATCAAATATATATTTGTATAAATTTTGATCTAAATCATATGATTTAAAATTTTCACATTTATTAAATACNGTGAATATTGTTTTATTTTGTTTTCTTAGTATTTCATTTANTTTATCTAATCCTTTGTAATTTTTTGAATTAACATCAATTACAAATAAAATGANTTCAGCTTGTTTAATATATCCATCTAATTTGTCTTGAAACTTTTTATTTAGTTCATCTGGATCTTCTAAATATCCTGGTAAATCAGAAATTACAACTTTTTTATTATTAATCTCAGCAACTGTTGAAACTTTGTCTCTCGTTGTGTTGGGTGTTGANCCAATNATNGATGCTTTTTTAGATGNCAATACATTAACTAAGGTTGACTTACCTGANTTTGGCAAACCTAGTATCAAAACTTCATCATTATTGTTTTCTATCATAATTTAAATATAGCTATCCTTATTTTATGGTAAATAATCTATATGTTGTAACTCCAAGAGGTTTTTGTGCCGGTGTTGAGATGGCNATTAAAGCTTTAACCTGGATGTTGAAAATCTATGATGAAACTATCTATTGTTATCATGAAATAGTTCATAATGATTGGATTGTTAAAAAGTTCAAAGAAAATAACGTTAAATTTGTNAATCATCCTGATGAATTGCCTGATAATGCAATAGTTATGTTGTCAGCTCATGGAACAGCTCCAAATATTGAAAAAGAATTTAAGTCAATGTCATTAACTAATGTAAATTCNGTATGCCCATTAGTAACAAAAGTGCATCATGAGGCTAAAAGGTTTAGTGAAGANGGTCATGAAATAATTTATGTAGGACATAAAGATCATGACGAAGCAGTTGGAGCTATGGGAGTTGCTCCTGAATCAATGAAACTAGTTGAAAATGTTGATGAAATAGAAGAAATAGATTTNGTATCAGACAATGTTGCTTTATTAGCTCAAACAACTTTGTCAATGTCAGATTGGGAACCAATAATGTTAAAAGCTAAAGAAAAATATCCTAATTTAAAAATGCCTAGAAAGAATGATTTATGTTACGCAACTACAAATAGACAAGAAGCAATAATTAATATTGCTGGTGAAGTTGATTTAGTTATTGTAGTTGGCTCTTCAACTTCAAGTAATACAAACGCTCTTGTTACTTCAATAAACAATATTGGTAAAGAAGCATNCAGAATTGAAACAACTGAGGATTTAAATAATATAAATTTAATAAATAAAAATGTAGCTATAACTGCTGGAGCCTCAGCTCCTGATCATATGGTNCAAAATATTGTAGACTATATAGAACCAAAAAATATAGAGTTTTATATAGATACAGATGAAACTGAATATTTCCCTTTGCCTGTTGANCTAAGAACAAATATTAAAAACTTATCTAATTTTATATCCTCAATGTTTCCAGAAAATACAATTAAATCAGAAAATGGTATCAAGAATGATAAAAGCTGGTCCGCTACTAAAGCTTTAACTTCTCTATAATTTCTTTTATCGTTTCTTCTTTTGTCTTGTTTGTATTATCAATTACTACTGCATTTTCAGGAATTACTAAGGGTGATTCNTCTCTATGCATNTCTTTATGATCTCTTTGTTTAATCTCTTCAATAGTTTCTTGTGANCCTGACTGATGTTCTCTTCTCTCCCCTCTTATATTTTCATCAGCATCAAGATAAATTTTAAATTCGGCATTTGGAAAAACAACACTACCCATGTCTCTGCCTTCNATAACAAGTCCACCNGGGATGTCGTTATAAAAAGTTAACAAAGTATTCTTAACTAATTCTCTAACTAANGGGTCTCTAGCAATTTCTGAACTATGGTTATTAATATTTTTATTATAGAGTTCATCATCACTGTAACTAATATTGTTTATAAGGCAATTTCCAGATATATCTATCACCAAATTAATTTCATCATAATTGCTAGTTTTTACATCATAAGAATATTTAGATATATACCTATAAAGTTTTCCACTAGAAAAGAAAGAATAATTAAGATTTAAAGCAATTTCTTGACCAATAGTTGTTTTCCCTACGCCAGAAGGTCCATCAATAGTAATGACTTTTTTCATATTTTTATTTCTTCTAAATCCCCTATTTNCATATTACCTAAGGTATATTTACCGATGGATATTCGTTTTAAGTTTATAATTTTTATATTATTGTATTCAAATATCCTTCTTATTTCTCTGTTTTTACCAGTCTTTAAAGTAACAAGATATTTATATTTAGATTCTTTATTNATTGAAAAAATATTTAAATGTTCATTGTTGTCAGTTATTGATTTTTTAAATTTTGCAAGGTCAATTTCTTCTAAATTAGTAGTNACAATATATTTTTTATCCATCTGCTTGCTTGGGTGAGCATTGTTATTTAGCCAATTNCCATCTGTACTTAGGAGCATTAATCCTTCTGATTCTTTATCAAGCCTTCCTGAATATTTTAATTTTTTGTTTTTGATTAAGTCATATATTGTTTTTGAATTACCTTGTCTGCTTCTTGAAGAAACATAGTTTTTTGGTTTATAAAATTTATAATATTCATGAACANCTACTGGATTTATTATTTTATTTTTATATGAAACAATATCTTTATCTAGTACTATTTCACCTAATTTTGTGATGTTCCCATTGATTTTAACTTCNTTTTTCTCAATTAACTTATCTGCTTCTCTTCTTGAAATGTTCAAATTTAGAGCAAGAAACTTATTAATTCTCAATTATTCTTCTTCAGGTGAATCAAAATATTCACCAATATTAGGTAAACTTTCAAGAGACTCAAGATCTGTTTTTTCTAAAAATAAATTCGTTGTTTTGTAGAGTANAGGATTCCCAGGAACATCTAATTGTCCTCCNGTTTCAATCAAACCTCTTGCTTCAAGNGTTTTNATTGATGATTCAGACTCTACTCCTCTNATTTCCGAAATTTTTAATTTTGTAACAGGCTGTTCATAAGCAATGATTGCTAAAGTNTCTAANGCTGGAGTTGATAGACCTTTTAATATTGATGCTGGCTTTACNTCATTTAAGTATGTAGANATTTCACTAATTGTTTTAATATCTGATTTAGTATTATCANATTTTATTTCAAAACCTAATTCGATATTACTGATTTCTGAATTGATCTCTTTTAATATATTTATTAATTCATCATTTGTGATATCTAATAGTTCAGAAAAGTAAGAATGTTCAACAGGCCCATCGCTTATTAACAAAGTTGCTGTAATGATTTTTTTATTCATAATTTTTTTCTATATTAATTTCTCTATCAATATTATCTTGTTCTGCTTTTATAAAACCCCATTTAACAGTTTCTAACAATGCTAGAAAAAATGCTACTGCCTCTTCTGTTGTTTTAACTCCTAATACTAGCTCTTCAAATGAAGTTGTTAATCTTTTGTCTACAACTTGTAACAGCTCATCGATTGAATCCTGTATATCAGGTAGATCTTTATCAATATGTTCAAATCCTTTGAAAGTTTTGTATCTTGTAAATACTTCCCTTGAGACATCCTCAAAATTTTTTATATCTATTTCATATTCAATATCTGGTTTAATTAAAAGATCTTTTGTTTGATAATATTTAAAAGCTGGCACAGAGTTTTCACTGTTTTTAATTCTTGAAGCAAGTGCTATTCCAACTTCAGAAAAAGCTTTAAATTGTAACAACCGTGCAAAAGCTAGGTCTTTATCTTTCATTAATTCAATTTCATCAATCCAATCTATTTCCTCTTCTTGGGGAAGTAGTCTTTTAGCTTTTATTTCAAATAATGATGCACCTAATAGGACGAAATCTGCATAATTATCAATATCTTCTTTAAAATTTATATTTTCAATTTTGTTAAAAATTAAATTTAATTCTTCCTCAAGTAACGATTCCGAATTAGAAGTATATTTTATTAATAAATCCTTTAGATTATCAATGATCTTAAGAACTTCCATTAGTAATCTGTTTTATCTAAGATAATGTTTTTTTGTTTTAATAAATTATTAGTGTAATAATCAATAATGTCTTGACTGATATTATGTTCTTTGAGAAGTTCAAGGCCTATATTTTCATGATCTAGATATTTTTTACTTTTATTATTACTAATTAACCCTACATCGCTTAACACTCTAAAAATTACACCAGCGTGTATCTTTGACTTTCCAATATCGTGCAAAAGTGATANCAACAATAAATCTCTATCATTAGAATTCTTTTTTGTACGTTTAAAAACTTCGTAAGANTGTTGACGATCAGCTTTAGACATATTCCAGTAGAGAGTTAATAAATTATCNTCAACTAAGTTTTCAGAAATATCTAATTGTTCATNTATATCTAAGTCTCTATANAAAATAAACCTTAANGTCCTTTTTACTTTTAAATATAATTTTTTCATGCTCTAGGGTGGCTTTCTTTAAATACCTCTGATAAANATTCTTTTGTTAATTTAGTATATATTTGAGTTGTCGATACTGATGAATGTCCTAAAAATTCTTGTAATGTTCTTAAATCACATCCAGCTTCTAACATTTGCGTTGCAGCACTGTGCCTTAATGTATGTGGATAAATAGATTCTTTTAACCCCACACTTATTGATGCTTTTTTAACAATTCTAAATACTGCTGTNCGGTCTANGGGNTTCTTATTTTTAGTTATAAATAAATTATTAGTATTTTTATCTGTATATTCTTCTCTTATTTTTAAGTATTTTATCAAATTTAATTTAAGTTCTGAGCCTATGGGAATTATGCGTTGTTTTGAACCTTTTCCAGTAACGACAACAAAATCTTCTTCAAAATCTAGGTCATAGGTTTTNACCGTACATACTTCTGATACCCTACAAGCTGTAGAATATAAGAAATCTAGGATTGTTTTATTTCTTGAATTTAGAAAATCATCATGATTGTAATAATTAATTAACTCTGTTATTTGTTCAATTTGAATTATGTCTGGAAGATAAACTCCTGACTTAATATCTANCCGATCAATTTCTATTTTGTTTTTTGGATAATAATCGTTATGCCAATTAACAAACTGAATGAAAGATGACATAAATCTCTGCTTTGATTTTTGGGATACTTTCTTTTTTGATAAATGTATTAAATAATTGTTTAATAATTCATTATTAAATTTTCTATTATTTGCATATTTAAAATATTTCTTTAAGTCTGATGTATATCCTTTTACTGTATTTTCAGCTAAACCTTTTGTATGGCTTATATATTCAATAAAACCATCTAATAATTCTTTGTTTTTTTGATTAATCTTTTACCTTTTGAGTTTNTATTNTTTTTTTTGNGGAATTATTTCTTTTTGAAGCAGCTTCAATAAAATATTTAAACATTGGTGCTGGATCCCATGGCCTAGATTTAAATTCAGGATGAAATTGAGAAGCTACAAAATAAGGATGGTCCTTAATTTCAATCATCTCAATTAAATTATTATCAGGAGACATACCACTTATNACTAAACCATGTTTTTCTAATTCATCTTTAAATTTATTATTTACTTCATATCTATGTCTATGTCTTTCGTATATTACTTCTTCTTTGTAAATTTTAGAAGTGAGCGTTCCTTCTTTAATCTTGCATGGNTAAGTGCCTAATCTCATTGATGCTCCAACATCATCTTTTTCTAAATTTTGATTAGGTAATAAATCAATAACATAATTACTNGTATTTTTTGAAAATTCAGAAGAGTTTGCNTCACTAATACCACAAACATTCCTAGCATATTCTATAACAGCACATTGGAGTCCAAGACAAATACCNAGAAATGGTACCTTCTCTTCTCTTAAGTATTGAATAGCAGATATTTTTCCTTCTATACCTCTATAACCAAAACCACCTGGAATAACTACNCCGTCATAATTNTTTAGATCCTCAACATTAAAATTNTCAGAGTCTACCCAATGTAAATTTAATTTAGCTTTGTTATGTAAGGAAGCATGATTAAGAGATTCTACTACTGATAAATANCTGTCTGGCAATCCAAAATACTTTCCTAGTATTGCTATTTCNACAGTATTACTAACTCCTTCTTTTANCTTAAGCATGTTTTTCCATCTATCTAANTCAGGATCATTTGTCTCTAAATTNAATCTTTTATCTACAGATCTGTCTAAACCTTCATCAAACATTTTTAATGGAACTTCATAAATATCTTCTAAGTCTGGAGCACTAATTACATCCTCATANGAAACATCGCAAAATGAGGAGACCTTACTTTTTATTTCATCATTTAAAATTCGATCTGATCTAAGTACTATTACATCAGGGCTAATGCCAGCACTTCTTAAAACAGATACAGAATGTTGAGTAGGTTTTGTTTTCATTTCAGTACTTGGGCCTATATAAGGAACTAAAGTAACGTGAACAAACATTACATTTTCTTGGCCTAATTCTTTTCTAATTTGTCGAGCTGCTTCAAGAAAAGGAAGGATCTCTATATCCCCAACTGTGCCACCGATTTCTGTTATTTGAATATCAACATCATTAGAAATTCCTTTTATTCTTCTTTTAATTTCGTCTGTAATATGAGGAATAACTTGAACAGTAGCTCCTAAATAATCTCCCTTACGTTCACTCTCAATTACTTTTCTATAAATACTTCCAGTTGTTACATTTGAATCTTTTTTAAGATTAACACCGGTAAATCTTTCATAATGTCCAAGATCTAAATCTGTTGTAGCACCATCCTCAGTAACGAAAACCTCGCCATGTTGAAAAGGATTCATTGTATCGGGGTCTACGTTGATATATGGATCTAATTTTTGATTGATAACACTCAACCCACGGGCTTTGAGTAGGTTTCCAAGAGATGCAGATGTAATCCCTTTACCAAGACCAGAGACTACACCACCGGTGACAAATATGTATTTGGTCACATTGAAACTTTAGCATATAAAGAATTAAATAA
>PBPX01000044.1 GCA_002724835.1 Actinomycetota bacterium
AATCTCTTCTGCTTCATGATGGTTCTTTGCTTCTTTTTGACCTGTTAAATTAGCACTTGTAACAGCTAAAGGTCCTGTCATATTTAGCAATTCAACCGCTAACTCATTATCAGGAACTCGTAAGCCTATAGTATTAGGCGACTTTGTCCCAACACCATCAACAAAGTTTTCATTTGTCTCAACGACTACAGTTAATGGGCCCGGCCAATATAAGTCAACCACTTCTGGAATCTCTGAAATTATATCTAATTTATGAATTGAACTGTATGAAGGAAGCAATAACGAAACTGGCTTGTTATCATCTCTTTCTTTTATAGTAAACAAGTTTTTAACAGCTTCTTCAGAATAAGGATCCACTCCAATCCCATAAACTGTTTCTGTTGGAATTCCAATAATGAAACCTTTTGAAACCGCATCTACTGCTTCATTTAAATTATCTTTTTGCAAAAACATATCTGTCTTTCTCAGCTAAGTCTTCTAACAATTTTACTTCATCCCAACTGTTTAGTAATTCAAGAGTTTCTGATGATTTCCTTGAGTCTATTTCTAAAAATAGATTTACTTCCTTATAGTCTCTCTCCTCTAATTCATGAATTAAATTAGATATGATCTCTAGACCATCCTTGCCACCATTTAATGCAGTTAAAGGTTCGTAATCTATAACTTCTCTATCAAGCTCATTAAGATTTTCAGTCGGAATATAAGGTAAGTTAGCAACTATCAAGTCATGATCAGTTTCTTTGACATTTTCTAGTAAATTAGATTGGAAAAAAGATACCTCTAAAGAATTTAATTTTGAATTCTCATTGGCTAACTCAATTGCATCTTCTGAAATATCTATTCCTGTAACTTCTGAATTTGGAAAAATTGATTTCATCATAAGAGCAATACATCCTGATCCTGTTCCCACATCCAGAACTTTCTTTGGAGATTCTATATTATCTTTGATTATCTGAACTAAATACTCCGTTTCAGGCCTAGGAATTAAACATCTCTCATCAACTTTCAAACTTATTGAATAAAAAGGTACATACTCTTCTATGTACTGAAGTGGCTCATGGTTCACCCTTCTAGTTAAAAGTGAAGAATACTCACTTTGATAATCAGTTGTAGAGCCCGATAACTCTTTTGCTTTTTCTCTTAAACGAGCTAATTCATGTTCCGGAATATTTTTTATATCCAATGTTTTACTCTTCTAAATTAGCCAATCTTGTTGTCTCATGATCAGCAACTAGTGCATCTACAAAGTCATCAAGATCCCCATCTAGTACCTGATCTAGCTTTTTAACAGTAAGATTTATTCGATGGTCTGAAACTCTATTGTCTTTATAATTATAAGTTCTAATTTTATCTGAACGCTCTCCAGAACCTACCTGTTCTTTTCTATCTTTTGCTCTCTCTGCAGCAGCTTCATCTTGTTTTGCTTTTAATAATCTTGCACGCAAAATTCTCATAGCCTGATTTTTATTCTTTAATTGTGATTTTTCGTCCTGACAGGAAACAACTAAACCTGTTGGAATATGAGTAATTCTTACTGCTGAGTCCGTTGTGTTCACACTCTGGCCACCTGGTCCACTTGATCTATAAACATCTACTTTTAAGTCATTTTGATCAATGTTTAAATCAACTTCTTCTGCTTCAGGCAAAACTGCAACTGTTGCAATAGATGTGTGTACTCTTCCTTGAGATTCAGTTTTAGGAATTCTTTGTACTCTATGAGCACCAGCTTCAAATTTTAATTTCGAGTAAACTCCTTTTGATTTAATTGCAAAAATAATTTTGCTGTATCCACCCATATCAGAATCAATAAGTTCAATTTTTTCAACTTTCCATGAATTCCTTTCTGCATAGCGGTTATACATCTTGTATAAATCACCTACCCATATGGAGGCTTCTTCTCCTCCCGCACCAGGTCTTATTTCAACTAATACATCCTTTTCATCACTAGGGTCTTTGGGCAGCAGTGCAAGTTTTATTTTTGAAGTTAAAACTTCAACCTGTGCCTTGGAGTCACTAATTATTAGTTCATACTCTTTCTTAGTATTTTGATCAGTTTCTTCTGTCAGTAATTCTTGTGCATCCGTAATATCAGAATTTAGTGTCTTCCATTGGTTGAACAAATCAACAACTTGCGTAAGATCACTGTGTCTCTTTGCCATTTCTGCATAACCTTGAGGGTCTTTCGAAATATCAACTTTTGAAAGATCTTGTTCAAGCTCTTTCAATGAAGCTTCTAATTCTGTTAGCTTTTCTATAAGTGTTTTATCCATTACTTACCTCTTTTGATGTAGAAAGAATATCATCAAATATCGAAACATTTTCGCTATTTTTTACACAATTAGCCATTGCTATTCTTGCAACAATAATCTGATCTTCACTTGGTTTTTTTGTTGTAATTTTTTGAGTCCAAATACCAGGAGTACTAAATATTTTTGCAAAAAATGAATCACTATTTTTAAAATTAAATTTAAGTATTTCATAAGAAATCATAGCTACAACAAATATATGTAATATCCGAGTTATAAAAGTTAATGCAATATTTAATGTTGGAATGAATGGAAGAGTCAATAAGCTAACAAATACAATAAGGAAAATAAAAGCTGTACCGCATCTTATGTGTTCTTTTGGATAAGTTTTAATATCATCCATCTGCAGTGATTTTTTATCTTCGTACGAAGCTATAGTCATATGTTCAGCACCATGGTATTCAAAAAGTTCTTGCGCATCTTTTGTTCTACCCACTAAATATATATAAGCAATTACTATCAATCCTCTTAAGACGCCTTCATAAATTCCTTTATTGATTTGGTTCGTATTAATCAAGTCAATAAGAAGTCTCGGACCAATTACTAAAATAGACAAAACCCCTATTAAAAAAACGTAGTTAAATATCTTTGATATGAAAGATATGTCTTCTTCCTCTTCANAGTAAANACTGTCAGACATTACGAGACCTTTATANCCAACATATAAAGAATCTACTAANGCACCTATTCCTCTTATTAAAGGGAGGGACCAGATTCCTTCTCTCCTAATTAAAGGAATTCTTTCTTCAAAATATTTTAAAATTTCATCTTTTTGATTTCTCACAGCAAGAGACCACCCTTTTGGGCTTTGTATAAGGACTCCACCAATTACAGCTTGTCCACCATAGGAAATATTATTATCAGACATAATAAATTAATTAAAGTAAAGTTATTCTTCTTCTTGAGAAGAAGCTTCTTGCTTAGGTGNTTGACGTGTACTCGTAGTACCGTATCGTTGTTTAAATCTTTCTACTCTACCAGTAGAGTCAACAAGTTTTTGTTTACCAGTAAAGAACGGATGGCTNGCGCTTGAAATCTCAAGCTTTACTAGAGGGTATTCTTTTCCATCTTCCCACTCAATTGTTTCATTTGTTTTAATCGTTGAGCGAGTTAAAAATGCAAAACCAGCATCTTCATCTTGAAAGACCACTTCTTTATATTCTGGGTGTATTCCTTGTTTCATAACTAATAGTTTACTTTACTTTATTTTTTAGCTTTTGAGATATCTTTTAAGAAAGCCTCGTTACTCTTCAAGGTTTTCATCCTATCAATAAGTAACTCTGTTGCTGCTCCACCCTCAAGGCCTACTAANACTCTCCTTAAAGTCCAGAGGGATTCTAGTTCTTTAGGTGATACAAGTCTTTGCTCTTCTCTTGTACCTGAAGGAGTAACATCAATAGCTGGAAATACACGTTTATCAGCGAGGCCTCTATCAAGACGCAACTCCATGTTTCCAGTCCCTTTAAATTCTTCAAANATGACCTCGTCCATCTTTGATCCTGTTTCAACTAATGCAGTACCAAGGATTGTTAAACTTCCTCCACCTTCAATATTTCTAGCTGCACCAAAGAATTGTTTTGGAGGAGTAAGAGCTGTTGAATCAACACCACCAGATAAAATTCTTCCACTAGCTGGAGTAGCTAAGTTATGTGCTCTGGCTAGTCTTGTTATNGAATCTAATAAGATAACAACNTCTTTACCTTCTTCGACCAATCTTTTTGCTCGTTCAATTGCTAGCTTTGAAACTTGTGTATGTTCTTCTGGAGGTCTATCAAATGTTGAGAAGACAACTTCACCGTCAACAGAACGCTGCATATCTGTAACTTCTTCTGGTCTTTCGTCAACAAGTACAACCATTAAATGAACTTCTGGATTATTAGCAGTAATAGAGTTCGCAAGTTCTTTTAAAATTGTAGTTTTACCAGCTTTTGGAGGTGAGACAATTAAACCTCTCTGACCTTTTCCAATTGGAGCAATTAGGTCTACGATTCTTCCCACAATTTTGTCTGGCTCTCCATCAATTTCAAGTTTTAATCTCTCATCTGGAAATAAAGGAGTTAACTTATCAAACTCTACTCTTCTAGCTAATAATTCTGGATCTCCGCCATTGACAGTTGTAGGTTCNACTAATGCAGGNTATTTCTCTTTTGCCCTTGGTGCTCTAATTGGTCCTTCAACAGAATCACCTTTACGTATTCTNTATTTCTTAATGACNCCTGCTGGNACATATACATCCATTTCACTTGGCTTGTATCCGTCACATCTCAGAAATCCATACCCTTCTGGAAGAATATCTAAAAAGCCTGTTCTTGTTTCACCTTTTTTTATTTGACTATCGCCAGAATTAACAACTGAAGGAAGATCATCATCTGTTTTTGGCTTAGACTCAGGCACTTCAGCTTCAAGTACAGCATCACCTTGCTTAATTAAAAGATCTATTAATTTAGCCTTCTGTAATCCTTTGTGTTCAAGGCCAAGACCTTCAGCAATAGCGCGTAAATCTGCTACTGGTTTTGATTGTAATTGTGTTCTTGCGGACATATTTCTCCTTATCAATACATTCGGTTAGGGAATGTTGTTGATTTAATTTGTCTGAAAGACATTCTCATTATATACATAAATTTTATAAATCAACAATATTTAAAAATTTTTGCTTTTTTCTGTAATAGCTTAATTTATATAACTAATTTCCNGTACAAACTGATATATAGCTATCAAGATAATTTGTTTCTTCTTGAGTTAAAGGCCCTTTTGTTCGATAGTGATTGTAAGCACCTTCAAAATAAAGAACTAAAGCATCAGCAAACTGTTCTTCTCCTTCAAAATAATCCCATGCATCTTTTCTATAATTGCTGTTCTCTGGGCTAATACAGGTTTTTGTTAAATATGATAAAGCATGCGATGCTTCGTGAATTAAAACATCCTTTACCTGGCCTGCAGCAAAGGCTCTATCTGATATCCAAATAGAAAGTGCCCAGTCTGCTCCTTTCTCTCCTTCTGGGTCTGTACCTGAAGAATCCCAAACACCATATGGACATCGACCAACAAGTGATAACGCATATTGGTGACAACCATTTATTACTAAAACTTCTTCTTCAATTATTGCTTTTAATGTAGCTGGTAAATCATCAACTAAACTATCTAAAGTCAACTGATTTGTCCCCTCAAAACCAGCAAAAGAAGTAAACGGACCTTCATACATAACAACCTCATCATCTTCATTGCTTATGATCTGGACAGATTCTGAATCTTCAGAAACAGCAATTTTGCTAATTGGAACGAGTGAAGTTGTAGTCGAAGTTTCTTCTACTTTAGTTGTTGANGGACTTGTTGTAGTTGAGGTCTCTTCTACTAATGTTGTCGATGTTGTTACAGCAGATTCTGACTCTGAGCTTGTGTTTGAAACGTATAGAAAAGACGAAAACACAATTAAGGCCAAAATAAANCTGGTTATATATTTATTATTCATTATCACCAAACACCTTTATTCCTGTTCCTAAGATGAATATTCCAAAAATATAAATAATCAGCATTATGCCAAATGTTAATGAAAATGAACCCATGCTTAATAAGTCTTGTTGAAAAGTNGCAAATTCACTATCTGGAGGAATTATTAATATTCTTATAAATAACCAAACTGANATAACAAATGAAAATAATGGAAATATTTTGAATACTCCTTCGGAATCATTAATTGACTCAAGTAATTCATTTCCTCCACCAGGAAGTGATTTAAATAATACACCTTCTAAACACATTAAATAAGTTAATGCACATATAGCTGTTAAAAGTGCNGACTGTGTGACGAATGATAACGAAGTTAAATAAAAGAAAATAAACCCAGCCAAACTTAGGGCAATGGATGAGAAGAACTTAGGTGAAAGCGTTGCCTTTACCCTAGTTGACACAATATAGCTGCTAGCTATAAAACCAAAAATAAAGCCTATTGGCATATTGAATAAAATAAATGTTACTGTCGAAATTAAAGCAAATAAAATTGCTTGAGGTGCCCATTTGTAATAAACAACTTCGCCAAAGAAGTTTCTTTCAATAAATCCTTCTACTCCTTCATAAGAAAGTGTTACAGCTACTAAACCAACAAACGCTGCAAGAAATATTGCTAAGTTTTCAAGACTAAAAGTTAAGGTTGCTCCCTCTTCTACGTAACTTATTAGGAAGGAAGTAATTATTAAGACAAATGAAATTTTAATAAAACTAACTAGTTTATTAGATTGTAAAAACTCCTTATCACGGGTGAACCATCTAATACGATAAGTAGAAATTATTTTACTAAACCACTCTTGTAGTAATAAGACAAGATAGAAAAGAACTATAATTCCTGTTGTAACTATTACACCCATGCTATTTTTTTCTTGATCTGTGAAATCTATATCCTCAAATAGTGGAATAGAAGTTATCAGAGCATTTGTTATTTCAATATTTAATAGGGTTTCCTCTTCAATTATCGGAGGGGGTACNGTCGTTGTTGTGGTAGTTGTTGAAGTTGTAGTTGTTGGTGGAATTGTTGTGGTAGTTGTTGAGGTTGTAGTTGTTGTGGGTTGATATGCAGTGACAATCTTCGAATTGAAATAATCTTCCTTTATATACTCTATACAAGTTAATGCATTACAATCTTCATCACTTTTATCTACTGCCTTTGATTTGGTAACGGTTATCGTAGCTCCAACGTCACCCTCAAAACAACAGAGTTCTACTACGCCTTTTAAGCTTGGCAAAATATATCTCGTTCTCTCAGAGTTGTTCTGATTTAATACCTCAAGAACTATACGATCATACTCGTCATAGTTAATTGACCAGCTTATTTGTACACTATTCTCACCTAATCGTTCTATATCTAATTCAATATTTTCAGAATCTAAAGTTGAATTTATAAAAAAGACACAGGAGAGAATTACGAAAAATTTCTTCATTTTCTTTTAGGCACTACTTTGAATTTTTTTCAGAATCCCTGAAACAACTAATCTTT
>PBPX01000045.1 GCA_002724835.1 Actinomycetota bacterium
TAATAAGGTATTTACAGGTAAAGGAGCTATCGGACGGCTAAAAGCTAGCTACTTATCAAGGATAAGGACTGGGATTACCACAAGGCTAGTACCCAAGGATTACAATTTATTAAAATTTCAAAAAATTACACGCATATGTCCGCTAATGCACGAAAAGACTTTTAACACATAAACACTACACATTATAAAAGAACTTTTAAAATGCTTGTGTTTACTCCTCTTTACTGTTAAAGTAGGACATAGTGAACGGTGGTGTAGTTCTCAACTATACCTTCCTTGTCGTGTAATATACCTGCTACACCACAGTTCCTAATCAGACAAATTACCACATAATTTTTTAGGACTTACGTATTAAATATAGGGGGTAGCTAGGTTAAATCCCCCCTCGCATACACACGCATACGCATAATGCGTGAGCGTATATAGGAAATCTAAATCTAAACTTTACATCTAGATTATGTGCCTGTATGTGCATATATGCCCCTATGTGTCCCACTATTGATTGAAAATATATTCCTATGCATTGAAACGATTTACACACACAAGCCCCTATGCATACACGACTACACATAGAAAGATTCCAACAGCTTTAAAAAAATAATCTTGTGGTGTCCGATTGGTGCTTGACTAGATTTGAGATTCTGTTAGATTTGAAAATTAACAGATTCATAAAACTTGAATCGTGAGTGATTAGGAGTAATCACATGACTAAAAAAGAAAAGACTAAAAAGCATGATGACCTTTTCCAAACGTATAGAACAGTCTATACGAGTGGGAGTAGGTCTTGGCGAATCACTAAAGTAAGGGGTAATAACTCTTTATTTTATGATGAGGAAAGCGAAGGGAAAACCAGATACATAATAGGAAACTTTGATGACTCTGGAAAATTTATTCCTCTAGGGGTGCTAAAGCAATACGAGAGCGTAGAGCAATTTAAAGCCCTTATGGAAGTAAGCCCAAGTCCATTCAATAGGAAAGCATTAAAGCCCCTAGCGAATGGACAAATGTCCCCGACTTTCATGAAGTTGATTAGTGGAGATGGAATTGCGAAAGAGTTCGCAGGACAAGTCCCTACTAAGAAACAATGCAAAGCCTACATGAACGCTAAATTTAAAGGAAGTCCTTTAGATTACTAAGCTAAACTAAAAAGCCCCTCTAGGAATAGAGGGGCTTTTTTTTATGCCCTGCCCCTATGCATAATGCATAAAATAAACCTAATCAAAATATATATCTAAGATTCTTTTATTGCTTACAGAATAGGGCTAAGCCCTGCGAGGATTGATTCTAAGACATATCTTGGGCTTTTGTGGGTAGTTGTAGCCCAGATTCAAAAACTAGGTCTTAAATCGGCTTATTTGGTCGCTCAGAGAAAAAGCCTAATTTTGTTGGGTTTTTCTCTATAATTAATTATACCATATATAGAGTATATAAGGGTAAAATCTAAAAAATTTTTTTTACGCATAGGAAAATTCAACAGCTCTAAATCACAATAAATATGCATATGCGAGTCAATCATTCTCAGCCCTATTACTTATGTATAGTCATATGAGTATGCATAGTCTATGAATATGTATAGTCTATGAGTATGCATAATGTTTATATATAAAAATGTGAACCCCTCTCAGCTCTATTGATTTAATGCGAAGTAACAAATTAATACTTTCATAGGGCTATATAGAAAAAAAATATTAAATTTTTTTTTCATCTATATATTTAAATATATATCGTATGTGCATAGTAACACCGCATAGGGGTTGTCAAGTCATTCAAGTATATACTCTTACTAAACATAGTAGAAGGTGTTAGGTTGAAGTTGCGAGAAAAAATCTCGGTGTATTTATACATATACACATAAAGTATAAAGGGGAATCTATGACTAATAAGAAAATAGATAAGATTACAGGTTATCCTAAGGGTGTATATAAAGAAGGCTCTACCATATCTAGTATGAGAGAGCCTACTATAAGACCTGATATACCAAGTCCAGAAGGAACTTGTATATTCTGCCGTAAGAATACTTCCTCTACTAGAGCTTGTTACTCTTGTAGAGAGGTAGACTTTAAGGTAGATAGTAAGGAACACGAGGAATACTTAGCTAGTATTCACGATACGATTGCTATAAAGGATAACTCTATAAAGGAAGGTAATACTGATAGTGTTACTGATGCTGACTATGAAAGCAAACTACTCCTATATGAGGATAGTGTATACAACCATGAGATAGAGGAAGGTTGTTGCTCTAGTCATAAGGAATTGTTTGAGCCTTACTGTAAGACATGTAGTTTAAAGCTACCTTACAGTATGGTATGCGACTACTGTTAGTAGTCCTTATATATAAGAACTATAAAGGTGCGTAGTATATACGCACCTTTTTTATTGGGCTTAACCATATCTCGTATATAGTTATGAGCTATATTGTTAAAGCTACGAGTATGCGTGGTTAATCTACGCTAAGCCCAGCTACTTACTAAGTAATAACAAGTTTGGACACTTGCGTAAGGTTAGTAGGTAGCACGATACTTATACAAGAGCTGATGTTCTCTCTGTTGCAAAGCAACCTATAAAAGTTATTCGGACAAGTTGTAAGTATCGTGCTATCTATAAGGTAGATAGCTTAGAACAGATACACTTATAGCTATAAGTAAAACATTGACTACCCTGATGTGAGCCGTAGTGTAACAACTACACCTAAAAGATAAACAACAAGTTAGCAGGAAGCGAAGATACGAGTTGGAAGTAAACCTTTGGCAACATCTCATGGATTAGTGTCTGTTCTAGGCTATCTATGAGGCACATGTTTATAGGGTTGTTAAGTACCCCTTTTGTTTGCATAGTGTCTTATATGTAGCAAGTCGGGGCTATCTATGAGTAGGAGTCAGTTATTTACAGCCCTGTTTCAAACTGATGACCGAAAGTAGATAGCTAAGAGCGTATGCTGTTGTAGATAATCCCCCTTATTATCTATTGCGATTCAAGTTAGTGTACGCTCTTAGCTATTTATAAAGGAAGGAGATAGCATGAGTACAAAAGAAATTGGTAATGAGTTCAAACCTAGAATTAATAAGATTAAAGGTAGAACTCCATTAACAAATGATGAAAGGCGATTGAAATACTTTAAAAAGAACAAAAGTATTTTAGATAAAGCTAGAAAAAATCCTAACAAAGAGTTTGTTATGGATATGTTGCCCGATAATTCTTACTCACAAGGAAGTATAAGAACGAGGGTAACTAAATTAAGAGAAGTGTTCTCTGATACGGGCTATAGGTTTCGCTCTACTTATAGAGAAGGTGCTAAAGGATATGTGTACCTTCTTATAAAGTATGAGAACGAAGGCATGGCTCATGAAGAGGAACAGTAGAAAGGGAGAGTGAAATATGGCTAGTGATGATGGTTTTGATGAGTTTAGAGATAGCTTTGACAGAATGGTAGAGAAAGCTAAACAGCTTGGGTTTAATCCTTTGTTAAGTTATGACGGATTCTCACCTAGAATATTTGCTTTAACCTCTTTTGATATAAAAGATGGAAAAATGGTAACAAGAGATAAAGTATTTGCACCTAAAAATAGTCCTGTTGAATTAATGCACGACTATTTTATGAAATTAGTAGAGGAAAATACTAAGCATATACTAGAAAGTTGGTGTCATTTTGTAGCAGATGTATTCACAGAAGGCATCAGTGATGGTGTCGTTAATTTAAAGGATTGTAAATCTGATGAGGATATAGCAAAGGTATTTAAAGAAGTATTACTATCTGGTGTCCATATGATTACAAAGGATAAGCAGTGGGCTAAGTTAATGGACAACCACGAGATTGATTTTCCTATTGCTATTGTGCTAGGACAACCAGATGTTATCTCATCTATGATAGTTACTTCTGATAGTGATTTAGTAGAGGAACTAAATTCATCATCAGTTGATGACTTTATAAAGGAAGTTCTTAACACAGAGAGCGAGGAAGAATAATGGCTAAGAATATAATGTTTATTCATTGTAAGAATTGTATTAGAACTATGCCTAGTGGTGTAACCACTAAAGAGAGATTAGAAGTTGCTTTCTCTAGTGATGGGGAAATTATTATTAGGTGTACGAGGTGCGATTCAGATGTTACTACACAGAGATTAGCTGTACCTATGGAAGGGAGTTGTAACCATGACCATGTATAGTGATGATGAAATTGATTTAATAGTATCAAATCCTGTCTTACATAGGGCTAATGATAGAGAGTACGCAGAGAAAATGCGTAAGCAGAATGAAGATAGTGGTGTTATATATATAGATACTCTATTAGACACAGGTTTAACTGATGACTTTTGGATATGTGATATGTGTAACGACCAAATTAATGTAGTAGATGAACAAGGAGAATCAATCTCAGTTTATCTATGGTTACAAACTCGTGCTTTATGTGGTAATTGCATAGATAAATACGAGGAACAGGGTTATTTAAACGAGGGTAAAATGTTTTGCCCTTGCTGTATAGGAAAGGAAAAGGTATGAAAGATAGTGATGAAGGATTGAATCCAGAATTACAGGACATACTAGATAATTTAGGAAAAGAACTTAGTGATGCAACGATTAAGAGTCATTGTGCTATCACAAGGGATATTCTTGAATATCTAAACGACTTGTCGGTAGATTTACAATACAATAGAAGTCTACCAAATTGGTTGTTTGATGATGAAGTGGAAAAGCAGATAGACAGGAAGTTCCCTGTGTTTCTAAGGTTGGTAGTTCCACATCATTATAAATCTGGAGAGCCAACTGATGTACATTACAGGACAGTATGGGAATTTGTTTTCTCTGATGACTATGAGAATAGCCATACAGGTATGCTAGATATACCTGCTGAGGCATTTAACTTACTACCAGAAGTTCCTGAAGTAGTCCAAGTTAATGAGGAAACTTATGAGCTGTGGACAGAAATGGATACGGACTCTATTACTTCTAATT
Source organism: Actinomycetota bacterium (assembly GCA_002724835.1). Taxonomy (GTDB): domain Bacteria; phylum Actinomycetota; class Acidimicrobiia; order Actinomarinales; family Actinomarinaceae; genus Actinomarina. Next base: position 4,951 of record PBPX01000045.1, read on the forward strand.
TTATTAGTGAAGTAGAGAGTCTACTTAAAAAAGAGGGAGAAGAAGAAGAATGAAAGCTAAAAACCAATGGAAATTACTTGAGAAAGTAATTAAATCACCAAGAATATTGCTCTATGGTAAGCCTGGTACAGGTAAGACCTATTCAGCTATGAAACTTGGTATCCGTAAAGGTCGTAGTAGGAAAGCTATTACTCTTACACCAGAAACAACAGCAACAGACTTGTTAGGACATTACATACTACTAGGTAATGATGGTATGGTATGGAATGATGGTGTTGCTATTGAGATGTGGAAAAAAGGTGGTAGATTAGTGCTTAACGAAATAGACCACGCTGGACAAGATGTTAGTTCTATACTACACGGATTGCTAGATGATGTGGAGTTCGCAGAGATAACACTTCCTAACGAGGAGAAAGAAGTTGTTAGACCTAATAAAGGATTCCAAGTAATAGCTACTATGAATGGAGAGCCAGAGGATTTACCAGAGGCTTTAAGAGATAGGTTCCCTATAAAGATAAACATAGAGAACATACACCCTAAAGCTGTGGAGAGTTTAAGTCCTAAAATATCTAGTGTCATGTTAGATTTAGAAAACACAGACACTTCAATTCGTAGTTTCATGGAACTTGACAGGTTAGTTAATAAGCAAGGTGTTGCTTTAGAGGACTCTTGTTGGGCAGTATTTGGGGATAAACCTGAGTTTGCTGAAACAGTATACGAAGCACTAACAGTAGTAAGTGTTGATACAGAATTAGCAGATGAGGAACAATACTAATGTCCTTGTTTAAGACTAGAAGTAAGGCAAGAAAGCTACCTAATTCTTTACCTAACCTAGCTTTACAAGGTAATAAAGTTAGAGTATATAGTTACGAGGAAGGTAAAACAAATCCAAGTGATAGACATGGAATACCTATTCCAAAGTCTTCATATAAATCAGACCACGATACTAACAGGGCAGTTTTGTTACAAACCCTGCGTAAGAAATATTTTTATTTAAAGAAATATCGTGGAGATATTGATTGGGATTTAATGGCTATTGCTGAAACTCTATGCGTACTACCTGTTGCTAATAAAGTAATTGAGAAAAGGATTCAATCTGCTAGTAAGTATACAGATAAGTATGATAGTGAGGAAGGATACAAAGGTAGCACTGCTAGATATTACAATGTTGGGAAACTCTTACCAGAGATGAACACAGCTAGTAAGAAGTATTATATAGATAACTTGGTAGATGAGTTATACACTAGGTTAAAAAATAGTGATGACTTAGAAGTTATACTTGAATCCTTATCAAATGATACCATTAAAACTTTTGGCTTTGTACAAGCTGATAGTCAGTTTGGTGTGGACTCTAATGAATTAGACTATGTAATTAAGAGTGCAATTCAAAGACACTTACCAAGTCTTTTACTTATTGATGAGGAAAAAGTTTCAGAGGAACTTTATATAATAAAGAATCTATTACAAAGATGTATGTGGAAATTATCACATGCTTTAGATATTGTTAATAGAAATAAAGTAAAATATAAGTGGGTATACGATAGTCAAGAGGAAGGTTTCCGTAGACGCAGGATTCTTTATAAACCAACTAATTATTCTAGGAGAGTTTATAATGCACTTCATACATCTAATTATTATTATGGTGTTAGAGGTATGGTGGATAATATTATGCGTTTACCCTCTATTAAAGAAAACGCTTTTGGTAACAACCAAGTGTATATAGATACTGATTCTTTGAATCCTGTTGATGATGATAAAGAATTAGATGACATACCACAAATGATGTTACCTAAATACTTAAGTGAATCCCTACAAGATTCTATAACTAAAGAAGCTGAGCAGAATTTTAGAGGTGCTAAGCATAGAGTTAATTATAGAACTGATGGTGGTGGTGTTCATGGTAAAGCTAGACACAGAAGGTTTAAAGGAACTAAACCTATTATAGAGGCACTCAAAAAACTAGCAGTTTCTCAAGGAGAATATGGTGTTAAACCAAGACAAGTCCATAGAATAATAACTGATAGGAAAGTATTTAAGAGAAGAAAACATATAGCAGGTGGTAGCTTGATGATTGATTGCTCTGGTAGTATGGGCTTTTATAATGAGGATATTAAAGAAATAGTTAATACTTTACCAGCTAGTACAATAGCTGGTTATGTAGGGTATGGTCACTCTATAGGTGGACATGATGGTGATATAAGAATTATCGCTCAAAAAGGTCGCTTAGATGAGTCAGCCATAGATAACTTAACAGAATATGGTGCAAACTCTATTGATTTAGAAGCTCTTAAGTGGTTAGCTAAACAAGAAGAGCCTAGAATATGGGTATCTGATATGCAAGTAATAGGTGTAGATGGTGCTGAGGAACATAGACCTTCTCTTACACTATCTACTGAAAGAATACATGCGATACTTAGATTCATGGCTATAAATAACATAATTCCTATTGAGGATATAAAACATGTTAAAGAGTTTGCTAAGCAGTATGCTAAGTTCATAGGTTAAAGCTAACTAGGACTAGCAATAGCCCAAGTATCTAGCAATAGATACAATAGTTAGCTTACAAATAATTCCCTCCTTTAATTAGGAGGGAATTTTTTTTTGTTTTTTTTACTATGCATTATGCATATGCATATGAACACCACATATAAATAATTTATTTTAATGCTTGTATATAGTGCGAACAATGATATGATTACCACATGAGCAATAATAAAAACATATCAGACCTTATACAGAAGGCATATGATAAGAAACAGGGAGGTGTTACTGCTTGGTATCTCCAGATACCAGAGGAAGTAAAACCTTTTATTGAGGGTATAGAGTTACTCGTAAAGCAAGGTAAAAAACCTAACTCAACTGCTGTTAGTAGGATACTAAAAGAGGAGTTTAATTTTTCAGTATCAAGAGCAGGAATCAACAGGTGGCTACAACACTTAAAGGATAAGGAAACCAATGAAAAAAACACAACAGGACAAACTAGCTGAGCTATTAATACAGGCTGAAAGCGATAAAGTAACTGAACTTAAAAATACTAATAAGAGATTACTTAGACAAATAGAAAAACTAAAGGATAAGAAAGCTGATTTAGTAGAGGCAGTATACAAAGGTGCTAAAGATGGTATGTCTACTGTTACATTACCTAAAGCTGTTAAGCCGAAAAAAAATAAATCTAAAGGACAAGAAATATGCGTCCCTTTATTAAGCGATATTCAACTCGCAAAAAATACAGATACATACAACTCAAAGGTAGCACACAAGAGAGTTGTTAAGTATGCAAAAAAAATCGTGAATCTCTCTCAGTTGCAGGGTGAAAACCACACTATAAAGAGGTGTGTTGTCCTTGCATTAGGAGATATAGTTGAAGGAGAGTTAATATTTCCTGGACAAGCACACGAAATAGATAGCTCACTTTATAAACAAGTAACTGTAGATGGACCACGCATGTTATATGAGTTCTTTAATATACTACTATCCCACTTTGAAACAGTTGAGTGTCATTGGGTAATAGGTAATCATGGTGCTTTAGGTGGTAGAAGTCGTAGGGATTACAACCCAGAAAGCAACGCAGATAGAATGCTTGGTAAGATTCTAGAAACTATGTTCAAAAATGAGCCAAGAATGAAGTTCCATATACCAGAAAAGAAGTGGTATACAATAGCAGACTTAGGTGTCAAAGCTAAGTTCTTTTGTTTTCATGGAGATAACATACGAGGAAGTATGGGCTTACCTTTCTATGGTTACAATAAAAAAATATTAGGTTGGAAAGCCTTAGCTAGTGCAGAGTTAATGGAAGAATTTACACATGCTGTATGTGGACACTACCATACACCTACTTCCTTATATCTAAATGATGTAAGGCTATGGGTTAATGGCTCAACAGAAAGCCATAATGGATATGCACTTGAACAACTAGCTAGTATGGGTAGACCATCTCAGTTTTGTTTATTTGTTAAACCTTCTAAAGGGGTAACAGCAGAGTATTTAGTAAACCTAGAAGGAGAGTAATGATAGAAACTATATTCCAATGGTTGTTACTATTCTTAGTAGGCGTATTAATAGGAAAAAATATATAAGGAGATATTGTGGACAAGGAAACACATAAGAAATTAATTAAAGATTTTCCCAAGAGTGTAGTTAAACCTGCACCTAAAGGAAAATTTGGGGACTATGTCCCTCATCACATATATACACAACGGCTTGTTGATGTTATACCAGGTAAATACAACTTCTCTTATGAAGTAATTAGAGGTAAGGATAACTCTATAGTAGGTGCTAAATGTAAATTAGAAATAGATAAGCTAGGTGTAGTAGAGGAAGTCGGAGATGTTGATATGAATGCACTTAAAAGAAACATCACCGAAAGCGAGATACTTAAACTAGCAGTATCAGATGGAATCAAAAGATGTTGCATGAGATTTGGAATAGGCTTAGAGCTGTGGACAGGTGGCACTACAGAAGAGGAACACTATGCTAGTGATACTTCTGAAAAAAAAATAAAAAATGATGCGGTGAAACCAGCCTCAGCTCCAGTAAAATCAGATGCAGATAAGTCGCAGGTTTCCCTTTCTCCTGCCGTTAAGACCGAGGCTTCTTCTGCATCAGCAGATAATCCAATAGCATTATTAGAGGAAGCTAATTTTCCATTGAAAGGTGTTACACATCCTAATGGAGAACTAGCTATTGATGAGGATGGACTATGGTGTGTATGTAAGGGGGTTGTAAAATATATACCTGATTCTGAGAAGACATCCGCTAAAGGACCAGACTTTAGATGTAGTAAAATGGGTCAGTGTGATGCAGGAGATACTGTAGATGGTAAAGTATTTGCTAAGTCTTGGTGGATAGTAGATTTCAGGAAAGAAACACCGAAGGCTTGGATTAACTATGTTCAAGCACTCAATGGCGTAGTAATGCCTAAAGCTAAAAGCATGGATGATATAAAAGAAAACGAAGCTCCCTTCTAATAGTGATTAAATATTACAATGGAGATTGTTTAGAAGTAATGAAAGAATTACCAGATAGTTATATTGACCTATGTATATCTAGTCCACCATATAATATCTATAAGAAATACAACACATATAAAGATAACAGATTAGATTATATTGATTGGCAGATAGAAGTATGGAATACTGTTTGTAAAAAGTTAAAAGACAATGGACATTTGTTTTTAAACATACAACCTACTAGGAATAATTATTTTATGCCTTTCGAAATAGTTTCAAATTTAGAATGGCAAGTTCAAAATATATTTATATGGAATAAATCATTACTTATAGATGGATATGTTAAAGGGCAGAGCTTTGCACCTAGAAGTAATAGATACATAGCTAATGGTTGGGAGTATGTATTCCATATCACTAAAGAAGGTAATACAGATATAGACCAGAAGACAAGTGAGGTTCCATATAATCCTAAATGGGCTAAACAGAATCAAAAAAGATATGGATATACACATAGACCAACAGTAAATAGTTGGTTTATACCTTATGAAACTGTTAGTAAGTCAACAGTAAATAAATTAAAAGGTAACAAAAAACATCCTGCAATATTTCCAAAACAATTAGTAGAACAATGTATAAAGATATCTAGTCTACAAAGTGGAATCATACTAGACAACTTTATGGGAACAGGAACAACAGGTCTTGTTGCAAAAGAATTAGGTTTTGATTTCATAGGAATAGAGATAGATAAAGATTATTATGAATTTGCAAAGGGAAGATAAAGTGTTTCTTGTTACATGTATAGATTGTTACAAAACCTACTGGCATAGAATACAAGCATATAGAGGTATGTGTAACCAATGTGAAAGGGCATTCGGAGAAAGGATGAATGATGTCTCAAGAGAAAACAATAGCTGAATTACTTATAGAAAATAGAAGAGGTGTATGTGGTACAACATTCTTACAACATTATATCCCAAGATTTGGTGGTCATATATTTAATTTAAGACATGAAAAGAAATGGGATATAGTTAAAGAGCGTTGTGATTTACACGAGCATAAAAACACTCAATGGAAATATAGATTAATAAAAAGTGATACAACAAACTACAATGTAGAAGAAGGTCAAACTTATTCTTTTAATCTAAACTAATTATTTACTGATTTGTTTTTTAGCGTATGTCTTAACTACTGCTAATGCAGCACCACCACCAGCTAATGCAGCTAACTGAATTGTTTCAGCTTCTACACCAACTAGAGGAGCAACTGTTAAGGCACCAATAAAGGCTTCAACGAATGTCCAAGCTGTTCGCTCAATCATATCTTTTAAGTCTTCACTCATCTTATAACTCCATGCTTCGTTCCAAGGGGTCCACGCCACATCCTTCTTAAATGTCCCATCAGAGTTTCTTGTTCTTTTAAATTTTACAAACATTAGTTTATTAACCTTCCTTTAAGCATAGCATTACCTGTTAATACATTCCCATTAATCTCTTGTAATTTCTCCATTACTGTGCTTGTAAGTATTACATCATCAGTTGATTTATTAGATAGTTCTTTTTTATTTAATAGTTTATCAATAGTGGTATATTCAATAGTAACTTCTTTCCCTTGTAGTAATTGATTAGCTACTTTAGAATACATTTTTTTATAAGCGGTGCCACTATGACCTATGAAACCATCATCACTTAAGTCTAAGTCTTGCTGAGTCTCTCCTACTATCAGGCAACCAGAGGTATGCTCGTCTGTATTCCCACTATGAATTAATATATAGGTAAAGTTAGGTACATCTTGTATATGTAACATACCATAGTGTGCATTCTTATATCTATCAGAATACTTAGCATGAAAACCACCAGTCTTTCTGAACTTAATATCATAAGTTCCTTCAGGTATACAAGTCTCATGCATTACCTTTACTGCTTGGTATTGGTCTTCTAATGTATAACATTCAAAAACACCATTTATAAACAGCATCCCATTAGTTGCGTCTTTACCGAACTGTGTTCTTATTACTTGTAGCTTCAATTTCATCCTCGCTTTCTAACCAAGAGATATGAACTCTTGAACCATCATTAAGTAGAATCCAAACATGGTCCTCCTTATCTATGTCCATACCTACAATTACATATAGTTATATTAGTATAGCCGTTTTCATGTTTAAATGTTTCACAATTATTATCTACTACTATTTTTTTTGGTTGCATTGTTAGTTTTATCCTTCCTGAATCCTATGGTTAATAACCATATAACTAATGTAATTAAAGTTGCAAGACCTGTAATCTGCTGGGCACTCCCAGTAAGCGTAAGGGTCGCAATTACCAAACCTACGAGTGTCCAGCTTAAATTTAAAGTTTCTTTAATTATCTCTATAAACCAGTTCCATATTTTTTTTAACATTATGATTTCCTCATTATAAATGCTGCCATACTAGCTATTCTAGTTAAAATAACTGGGACTACAACTTCTTGAGCTTTTTCCTTCTGGTCATTAGTCATGTCAGAACCTATGTTACTTATACTTATCTCTTGTATATTTATATCAGTTAAACTTTCTATAGGATTTTCTATAAACTCTTCAAACTGTACCTCAGTAACAACATCAGCAAGTGTATAGTTTTCTACATCCTTATTTTCTACAGCTCTCTCAACATATTCTTCAACAGCAGTAGCAACTGATTCATCTTCTTTAACAGCTTCAGCAATAATCTCAACATCTTCAGCTTCTACTTGTAATACTTCAGCAACAACTTCAACCTGTTCTTCAGTAAGTTCTTCTATCTCTTCAATAGCTTCTTCAACTACAGCCTGTACTACCTCCTGTGTTTCCTCTGTGGCTTGGGATAGATTTTGTACACCAATATCATTAACTTCTTCTAAGACTTCAACAACTTCTTCTGTTTCAAGTTCTTCAACATACTCTTCAATAACTTCTTCAACTTCTTCTTCAGTAAGTTCTTCTTCAACTACAGGTATATCAATAACTTCTTCTAATTCAGCAACCTCTTCTTCAATTACTTCTTCAGATAATACTTCTTCTTCATCATCTTTTGTATCGAATATATTAAGTATTTCGAGTACAGTCTCTTCAACTTGTTCTTCATCTTTATAAATTTCAACTTCATCTTCAAATATCTCTTCCTCGATATCAGTTGTATCTTCAATAAGTTCATCTTGGACCTCCTTTAAGTCTTCTATTACATCCTCTGGGTCTGGAGGAAATATATCATTAGCTATTAATACATCTATTAAGTCTATATCTTCTTCAATAATAATTACTTCTTCTTGAAACTCTTCTAGTTCTTCTATGTATTCCTCTACCTCAAGGATTACTTCAACAAACTCTTCTAGTTCTTCCTCAGATAATTCTTCAATGAACTCAATTTCTTCTTCCAAGAGTTCAAGCTCCTTAGCATCAGACTCCATCTCCTCTTCAAGAGCAAGTATCTCTTCTTCAGTAAGCTCAATGACTTCAGGTTCTTCAACTTCATCATCATCTGCCACTTCAAGTACATCAGTAATGTCAATAGAAAGCTCTTCTTTTTCTTCTTCATATTCATATTCATCCTCTTCATATATTTCAATATCACAATCACCTCGTTCAATCTGAGCATCAGTCATCTCACAACCATACTCTTCTAAGTTAGCTAATCTCTGATTATCTCTTTCAACTGTGCCATCTTCAACTTCATATTCTTCATATTCAGCTTCAGTTCCATCATCCATAATAACTGTAATTACAGGTGGAAGTGTCGTAGTTGTAGTAGGTGGTGGAGGTGGTGGAGGAGGAACAGTTGTAGTTGTTGTAGTAGGGGCTGGTGCAGTATATTTATAATATACATCATCTATCAACCACCAATCTTGTAGGTTATCTGAAGCTCCTGGTATTACTATTTCATTAATAGTTGTGCCGCTCGGTGCAGTCACCACTATAGTTGCTGTGCTATTCTCTACAGTTTGAGGGTCTGCAGCATCCCAAGTATTAATAAAGTTTATTGTTGAAGTTGTATCATCATCATAGTAGACAGTAGCTGTACCTGTAGATTCTCTAGCACCATATCTTAAACCTACTTCAGTAATTGGTTTAGTTTCAGAGTTAGGGAATGCAATAGTAAGTGCATCTGTTGAGCTGCGTAATCCAATCTGGTATCTATCTGCTCCATAGTATTGAGAACCATGGCAATCCATGTCTTCAATGTTGATGCTTCCAGGAGCTTGACTGTTATTGCAATCAGCTTCGGCAGCAACGCTACTATCGTTACCACCATAAACGAAAGTAATATCTTCATTAATTTGTTGGTTATCAAAACCCTCAGTTACAGTAGTTTGTTCTGTTTCTTCTGCGTATACAGGTATCGGAAATATTAATGCACATACTATAAGTATTCTTGATAATTTATTAACCACCGCAGTTACAGTTGCCACAACAGTCGCCCATTATCCACCTACCTTAAATAATATCTCTCTAATTACTTCTTCTATTACTAATAAATTTTGATTAAAACCACTGATACTATCTTGGTATGCAGCAACTTGTGCATTCAATGTAGCTACTTCTTGCTGTAAATCGTTTACAGTTTTAAATAGCCAACCAACTAAAGCTGCTAATCCACCTTGTAGTATCTGTCCTAAGTTTACTTGTGCTTTCATAAGTTACATTATAGTATTTAAAAATGCTGCTGTGCTACTTAATCCAACTAACCAGCCAACAATTTCAGCTCTTGTAGGAGATTTATTTATTTTTTCGTGAAGATAATCAATCCTCTTATGTAAGTTTTGGACATCCTCTTTAATGATGTGGAGCATTTCTTTGTTTGTATAACCATTATTTTGGGTCATCAGTGGATAGCCAATCCCATTCATATTCATCTAAAATTTTTTTATCATTTATTTTTTTTAAATAATTAAAGAATATACGACAGTAATACCCTAATAAAAATCCTATTATATAATCCATGATGATGGATTATAGCATAAATTATTTATCTTTTATTATCGGACCTTCTAAATTTTTCATACCAGCCACTTCCTAATGTATCTTGTTTGTAATTACTTTTACCTATAATATCTAATTCTTTTTGTGTAGATACAGCAGTTATAATTTTTTGATTATCTAAAGGTATTAAAGCTAAAGCAGGTTCTCCTCTTTTTATTTTAATAACTTCTTTAACTGGTTCTATAATTACATTTACATCACTTACAAATTTAGGTTCTACAATACCAGGTATTATTCTATAATCTCTATTGTAATCAAAGAAGGGTTCAGTAAATAGAACCTTGCCTCTTTGTTGTGATGTAATAGACCAATTTAATTCTAATTTAATAGTATTTAGAGTAAGTTTATTATCAGATATTGGTGTATGCATTGCATAAAGTTCTTTATCAAACCAAGTAACTCTTCTTAACATATTGTTATTTACAGAGGAATAATCAAATTTTTCATTTTCAGATATATTTATTTCTAAATCAAAATTCCATCTTATAATATAAGCATTTTTTAAAAAATCCCATATACCTGCACATGCTTTAACAGTAGATTTATGTTCAGTATTTTTCGTATACTCATGTAAATTTACATGTATATCTTTAAACCATTTAGGAGGTTCTTTGGAATATTTTTCTATTGGAAATTCTTCAACTAAAAATTTATTATTTGAAACTAATTTAACAATTTTATTTCTTTTAAACATTTTCTCCACCTTTATTATATTCTAATACATATATATTTATTCAGGGTCAGGAAGTTCTACTAAATCTTCGTCAGCTATTCTTGTATCTTTATCCCACTGTTGTGTATCTTCATTCCATATATATGGTTTACCATCATTAGGCATAGCAACTGGTGCATTCCATACACCATTACTATCCATAACAAAACCTGTAGGTTGATAACTTGCAGGTAAACCAAACACATCTTCTGTAGGATAGTATTCATCTCCTTCTGCAGGAAAGTTACCTCTAAAAGCTGTACCTTCTAATTGATGTTGACCTTCGTAAGTATTATAAGAACATCTTTTTGCAGTGCTTCCCATAAAATCTGTATAGTATTCTTCCCAATCAGAAAATCCTGTAGGTGGTGTATCTGTTTCATCTCTCCCTACAATTACTTGTGTAACTATATTATCACTATTCAATATTGCGTAATGTGCCATTTTATGCGAAACCTATATTACCTGTTGATTTTACTACTACAGTTCTATTTCCACTTGATGTACTTTCTGTATAAGTAGAAGTTGTTAAACTTGTGTCAACTGTAAAGCTGTCAGGAAATCTTAATACAATAACTCCTGAACCACCACTTGCAGCACCACCTGCCCAACCACCAGTTCCTCCACCTCCTGTGTTAGCACCATTGCTATCTTGACCACCATGATGTGCACCATGTGCTCCTACACCTCTAGTTACACCATCAAAACCTGAAGTTCCTGAACCTCCTGCACCTCTATTAGCACCACCTGAACCTGAACCACCAGTACCACCTGAACCTGAAGCACCACCACCGCCACCACCTGATGACCATTGATAGTTTGCACCTGCACCATTACCACCACTATTACCTTCAGCAGGTGTATAGCTACCTTCATTACCTGAAGCACCACTACCTGCAGCGTTGTAAGAACCACCACCGCCACCACCTGAACCACCAGTAGCACCATTTCTTGGTCCTGTTTCTGAACTAAATGCTGAAGCTGAGCCACCTTGTCCACCACCAGTAGAGGATATTGTACCTTGTAATGTAACTATAGAACTATTTCCACCTTTACCACCATCTGTTGCACCACCACTGTCTGAACCACCACCTGCAGAACCACCACTTCCTATAACTACTGCATAAGCTGTACCAGTTTCAAATAATTCTACTTCTGATGAAATTTCTCTATAACCACCTGCACCTGCACCACCACCACCGTGATAAGCAACTCCATGATGTGTAACTCCTCCACCACCTCCGCCTCCACCTGCGACTATTAGGTAAAGACCTTCAACGTTTGCTTTAGTACCACCTCCACCGAAGCCTAAGTTTTGATAAGCGAATGATGTAGGTCCTGCCATGGCTTAAGCCTCGTGGACGTCATCTATTGTGTAGAATATTTTAATTCCTATAAGTTTTGCATCTTCTGTCATGTCATCATTACCATCAGATACATCTCTGTATACATCAAAATAACATAACTCTCCAGCTGCAGGACTTCCTGCAATAGTTACAGCTCCACTTTCTGCAGTTATATATAAATCTTTAGCTGCACTAATAGCATCATCTGTTACAACAACTCCTGTTCCAAAAGCTGTATTTAATGAATCGCTATCTGCTAATGCTACTCCTGCTAATCCCCAAGCTACTCCATCTGTATCTGTAGCTTCTGATGTCCAATAAACTTTAAATGTAATTGTACCTTCATTCCAATACGAAGGCATAGCTACTGAGAATTGTGCATGTTCATCTGAACCATCATCAAAATCTAATGTATATAAATCAGGTCCTGTATTACTACCTGAATCTAATCCTGCTATTGCAGCACAACCATTTGTTTGTGTTGGATACATAGCTGCAGCAGGTATCCACATTGATTGTTTACCTATTACTGCGTTAACTAATGTTCCTGCTGAAGCATCTATTCCTGCACCATCAATAGCATCTGCTATTAAAGATACATCACCTTTTTTAAGAGTTCCTGCATCAGATATTAAAAGTTCATCTGTTAATGCAAGACCTGAAGATAAATCTGTTTGTCCTGATATTGCATCATCATTTAACATGCTTCCATGTACTGCATCTGCAGCTATTGTTGAAGCTATAGCAGATGATGTGGTCGAAGCTAATGTACCTGTAACATCACCTGTTAAAGAAATATTAGTTACTCTGTCATGTACATCATCTATGTGTTGTTTAACTACTGCAAGTCTTACTTTTGTACCTGACGCATGTGTTGGTGCAGTAGAAGCATCTTCTGCTGTTCCATGGTCACCATCTACATCTCTTACTACTGTTGCAGCAGCATGATTAGTTCCTGATGTCCAAAGAACTATCTCTCTATTACTGTCATTATCAGGGTCTATTACAAAATATGTTTTTGAGTCTACTCCTGGGTCTGCTGTTAAATTCATTGAAGTACCACCTGCTGCTAATTGTGCAGCTAGAGTAGTTTCAAAAGCGTTTACTAAGTTAGTTTTCTGTACTGCCATATTTCTCCATTATATTATATACTATTTTTTTATCCAAATCTCATTATTGAGAAACCATTTACACCAAGTATATCACCTGATGTAATTTGGCTAAAGGTCTCTTGGCGAGTTCCTCTAACAGTTAGTATAGCATATTGTGTTACGCTGCCAATGTTTGGATTAGATTGTATTGGATAACTTATTTTTTCTACAACACCTCTAATTATTTCTGCAGGGTCGTATATTTCAAGAGTTACAGCATTTCCTTCTTTATCTTTTAAAGATTGATAAATTGTTTCTCCTAAGTTTTTAACTTTAATAGGTTTTCTAAAAGGTCTTTCTACTCTGTCTGATAAGTTAACTGGTATTTGTACAACTACTAACTCAGGTCTTGCTAATGCTCTTACTTGAAAAGATTTTAATTTTGGAGTTGAAGTACCATTACCTTTTAACACTATCTTAGGTACAACATACCTAGCTACTCTTGAAATCTGTGCTTCTTGTCCACCAATACCTGAATTAACATTTACTTCTAAATCAAAACTACTATCATTAGAATCATTTATAGCTTCGTATTTATTTGATATATGTAACTCTACACTTTCACCTGTTGCAAGTTCTTCTACATCTACTTCTGCACCTACAAATTGTTTAGCTTCTGCTGTATAAAAATCTGCAGGAGGTGCAATTAAATAACCTTCTTCTTCATAAGTACCTGTTTGTTGATATACTCCACTACCACTAACTGTAAATAAAAACTTTTCATTAACTTCACATATCCCATAAACATTTCCACCAGCACTTGCTTTCCAATATCTAGCTATACCTGCAGTAGGTAAATAATATCTCCATAGATATGATGTACTTCCTGATTCTTTTATTCCACAATAAACAGAATCTCTTGTTGTATATAAATAATAAGGTGCATTGTCTATAGCATCTACATCCCATTGTTTAATTAATTGATTGTTTGCTAATACATACAAGTCATCTGCAACTGTTAAATCGGCACGGTATAATCTTCCGATAACTTTGTTACCTGTTATCTGTGTAGCTTTAGTTCCATAAAAAATTATACCCTGTGATTCAACTATACAAGTTGGAGATTCACCTGTAAGTTCTGATTGTCCTTTTGCAGTTAATACTCCTGAGATATCTTTAAAAGAATATATCTTACCATCAGAAGCTGTTGCTAATACTACAGCACCTGCATCACATACATCTGTAAATGTTTCTCCTGTTCCTAATGTAATAAGAGCAGAACCTACAGTTGTATTACCATCATATGCATGTATTGCATTACCTATAGTTACTAAGAATTGTCCTTTAACTGACCATATCTTATCGTAGATAGCAGCAGACATCTTCTGTGATGAAGAACCAGGAGTTGCATTAGCAGTAGGAAGTAATTCTATTTCTCCTGCTGAACCATTGTTAGCAGTTATATATAAATCTGAACCACTTACTGCTAAACCTTTTATGTGATAACCTGCTGTTAAGTTTGTAGATTGTGGATTCCATGTATCTCCACCATCAGTAGATATATATAAAGTAGCATCATCTGACGCAAAAATATTTGTTCCTGCCACAGCTAAAGAGTTATCATTATCACTTGAACTTAATGCTTGTTCTAATTCTGTAGTATTTAATAACTGAACATTATATGATTTACCTAAATCTTGATTAAATACATCTACACCTTCACTATCCCAAAACCTTTTAACATCTTTTTCTGTTCCATCTCTTCTATGTGCGTTATCTAAATTAGAACCACCTGAAAAATTTGTTCTTGAATATATACGACCAATGTTAGAAGTAAAATCTTCAGCATTTTGTTTAACATTAATACCTTGTTCTTGAACATCTGATGATTGTATAACCATTTGTCTTTCAGGACCAATAGCACTTCTGTATAATTGATTGTCTACACGAAAGTCATAACCTACTCTTTTAGGATTATTTTCCTCTGCTTGTGTTGTAAGTCTAGGCATTAGCTTTGTATTCCAAACACCAGTCCATCAACAGATACTGATTCAGGATACTTTGCTCTTAGATATTTTCTTGCTTGATTTAATAATAATTGTTGATATTGAAGTAATGAATTTCTGACACTATTAGAACTACCTACTGGATAATTAGATACTGCTAATTGGTCAGATATATAATCTGTTGTTGCTGCAGGTATATCTCTACCTGCCATCATTTGAGCTGCAACACCTGCCATAATAATTGGTTCATATTCATCTTCTAAGCCTATAGTTGCTAATGTATCAGACTCTCCTGTAGGTTCTATAAATTTCTTTTTAAATGTTACATAAGAAGTATGCCCTGAAGATATACCTGCGAATTGTATAGCGTGTACAACTGAAGGACCTGTTGAATAAGTAAATGTTCTTTCTACACCATCACTATCATTATATGTAAATGGATTAGGAAGTTCTATTAAAGAACATGTAACTGGAGCAAAGTTTACACCAGTAGTATCTGAATTAGAACTAAAATCTGTATATTGAGATATAGCACCAATTATAGAAACTACATAATTATGTGTACCTACTGAATCATATGAACCTAGTAATGTATATCCATCTCCTACTGTTACGGATTGTGTATCAACAGCAAATAATGTAGGGAATAAATTATTAATTTGGTCAACTACTGCATCAAATACAGCTTTTCTTGTAAAAACAGGTGCAATCTTAATTACTTTTCCTTCAGCATGTGTTGCTGCTGTAGTTCCTAATGCACCTCTAACAACTGTTACTTGGTTATTAACTGTATCTAAATCAGTACAATACATAAGTTCTTGTTCACACTCAATAATTGTTCCTGCATCCATTGCATCTTTTTCTTCTTGTGTTAATAAATCACCATTGAATGTAACAGTTGTAGCTGAAGCACTTAAAGTTCCTGAACCTGCAGCTATTGCTGTATATGAATTTAAATCATCCATAGGTTCTAGGTATTCTCTGAAAACTCTATCTATTAATCCTGCAATATCTGAACTCATTATGCTGCCTTATCTTCTGCATTTACTGCTTTAGCAAAGTGTGATTGTCCAAACATAGCCATACCAAAAGTAGCACTACGCACTTCACTTACAGGTACAGCAGCTTCCATAGGATAGGATTCCTGAATAGGTGTACTACCTTTAGAATCTATATCTAAAGCTCTACCTTCTTTAATCATTAAGAGCATACTCATTGTTACTCCTAACTGTGTCTAAAGTGTAATACTATGTTTCTGTCTGCTGCTTCTGTTCCGTTAGATGATACTCTGAGATAACCATTACTTGCAAAAGCCCACCCTGAAGGGTCAACTCTTACCATGTTTCCTGCTGAAACTGTGTAGCTTACTTCTGTGCCATCTGTTTCAAAAACATCAACCCATCCTGTACTACCATTCATAGAAAAATCAAATGTGATTGCAGAACCTGTCATTGCTGCAGGAAACTCAACACCACAAAGTAACATGCCGTCTGTCTTTACAGCTAGGCTATCATTGTTATCTTCGGATACATCTATTAAAGCTAATTTACTTCTTATCATATATTCCTTACTATAGCAGAACTATGGGAGCAGGTGGAGCTACTCCCAAAGTTCTTAATTTATTATAACTTTACGCTACTGATTGAATTTTGCAGTGATATGAAGGAGGTCCGAACTCGAATCCCATCTCCATATAAATTGCTTTACCAATTCTTGCGTTAGCATCTTGGTCAATGTCTCTTACAAACACTGTTCCATATCCAGGGATATTTGTGAACACTGGTTGTATATAAGCCAAATCTAAGATGAAAGCAGAGCCTGATGGCATGATATCAGGGTCAATAACCATTAATCCGATTGAACCGAATGGGGTTACGACTGTATCTATATCAACACCAGCAATGTTCCTATCTCTAGGAATGATTGCTCCAGCTATATCAACTGTACCTTTAACAAGCTCGTTGTTAAGGTCTAGTAGTTGTTGTGGACTAACACAAAGTACAGGAGATTTCATTGGTGCATGATTGTCATACATTCTCTTTAACGCACCTGATATAGTTGCGAAAGAGATGACTTGACTTGTACCAGTTCCATCACCTGATGTGTCGTTGTAGTAGCAGTTACCACCTAATGGTTCTACTGCTGCAGAGTTGCTTTGGTTTTTGTTTAATGTAATCCATACATCAACACCATACATTTCTCTAGTTCCTGAACCTGCAGAGGTGTTAGCACCATCTGAGAAAGAACCATTGAATGCAAACCACTCAACTTCTCTTGCTACTTTTTCCATAGCTTTTTCAAGCTGTAAAGCAAATTCATCGTTTACTGCGTTGCCACCGAATAATCCTTGTGCAGTACCTCCAGTTGTTGTTCCATCACCATCTGATTGTTCAGTGATAGCTGCAGATAAAGTAAAAGGATTTTGATTTCCTGTGGATGCCAAAGCTGTATATGTCATTTGAACACCTTTATGGAAAATTTGAGTTACATGTGTGTATGCAGCTCTTTTTCTTCCAAGATATTCTGTAGGTGTAGAACCTTCTTGACCTTTAGAAGGTTCAGAAGAAATGGTATAACTATCATCTACTTGGACTTGCCAATATGTAGAGCTTAGTGTTTTACCACCATTCAATCCGCCAACTGCAGATAGTAAAGGAGTTCTTTGACCACCAACTTTGAACAATTCACCAGTAAAGTTATTAATATTTTGTGCATATATTGGGGTACTTGCGTTTAACCCACTTATTTCTGCCATATTAATTTACCTCTATTCCGATATATTGCTACATCTATTGTTTATCTTGTTCTTTTATTTTGTCCATCATTGCAAGTTTTGCACCAATGGAATTTTTTACAGAAGTATCTGGGTCATTTATATAGTTAACAGCTTGCTGCAGAGCATCTGCAGGTTCGTTATCTACACCCAGTTTATTAAGTTGCTCAACTCTAGATTGAGCTTCAATTACGTTCTCTGTAGGTGGAGCTGCAGGTTCAGGTGTATCAGTATTAATAACATCTTCACCAAACTCTGTATTAACAAAATCTTGTATAGCCTCAACTGTTACGTCTCCGTCATACAATTTTGTTACAGCTTTACCCAATCCTTTATCTGAGGATAAGCCCATCGAGGTGAGTGCAGAATCCATTGCTTGTGTTTTAAATTGTTTATTCTCAGCTTTGAGTTTTTTATACTCTTGTCTAAGTTGTTTAATATTATCAGTATCCAATGTTTCTTCAACCTCCTCTACTGCTACTTCATTTACTTGTTTTTCACTCATAATTTTTACTTCTCCATTTTCTCTAGCATAAAAAATCCCATAACAATAATCGCTAGGTAATTAAAAGGGATGTCACAAGGGATTTATGGTACAAGTTGGACACCTTGGATAACCAACTGCTTTACGACCCTATATTTAGAGTGCCGACCTCGACAGGCACTATATCTAGTATATAAGAATCTAAATCTAAAGTCAAGGTTTAGATTTATGTTTCAGTTAATCCTGTAACTTCTCCTGTTTGTGCTCTATATGAACCTGTTGCTGTAGAACTTCCTGTTCTATTCTGTGCTTCTATAGCTTGTATTTGTTCTATTGCTTCAGAATCTTTAAATAAAGATGCTTCCAATACTCTTGCTGCTGAACCTACAGTAGTAGTTCTATTTTGCCTTCTAGCCATACTACCTAATAATCTTGCAGTTGTAGCAGCAGTAGCAAACTGTGTTCTAGCTTGACCTAATGTAATTCCTGCTTGTGTAAACTCTTGTATTCTTTCGAGTGAAACATCTTCACCTATTTCAGTTGTATATACAGCTCCTAGTTCTGAAGCATTTAATCTTTTCTGTAGTATCTCATTATTTAAATTAGGGTCTATAGCTAAAGCAAGTATAGATGATTCATCTAATGTAACAGACTCTCCTAACTCACTTGAATAATAATCATTGTAAGCTGATACAATATTCTGTTTCATATCTTCATCCATTCTGTCAAATATTTTACTTCTAACAGTTTTAACTCTGTTTATATATTCATTAGGAGCTACTTGATTACCTACCATAGTTGCATATATTTCTTTACCTTTTTGTTTAGCATNCCCTCCAAGACCTTGACCTATTAAAGATGCTTTGACTTGTTCAAATCCTGCTACATAAGAACTCTCACTCATTCTTATAGCTCCTGTTTCTACATTGACAATACCAGGAAAAACTGTTTCATACTCTGGTAATTCTCTCATAGTTGCTAATGCAGCATCTAATGAACCATCACCTTCTATAAATCCTTTTATATAAGAATCTACTAACTTATCTGCATTACCACCTGCATATGATTTAAGCCAAGGTAAGCGTAGGTAAACCTGATTAGGACTAAGGTTTAATGGCTCTTCTTCAGTTACAGTTGAAACAACGGAAGACTTATTTGGTTCTTTAATTTCATTTTTAGAATAAGTATAACTTGCAGTTGCTACTAAATGGTCTGCATAGGCTTTTGCAGTTTTAAACTTTTTTATTTCAGGGTCTATATTATTTTTAACAAAATCATCATCAAATGTTTCTCCATCTGGTGCATCATATCTATATATTGTTACCATTATGTTATCCTATATCCTCCTTGAATATTACCGCCTAAACTTGTTGTTATATTATCAGCCATAGTATTCATAAAATATTTATTCCTTTTATTATAAGCAGAAGTTCTATAATTTTTTCTTGCATCTAGTTGTGATAATCCTAGTCCTTCTAGGAATGCTTCGTCTTCTTCATCAGCTACTTCACCAAAGGTATTTTGCCAGAAAGTCTTATATGGACCTACTACTTGAGAATACTTTAGATTCTTTCCTCCAAATCTTTCACCCCATACTGGGTCGTTATCAAACATAGTTTGTAATCTTCTATCAAATTCTGTTTGGTCATTTGCATATAATTCAATAAGACTATTTTGTTCTTCTTTTGAAAGACCGTTCCATCTTGATAATCCTATCCATTGTATAGCAGAGCTCTTACCATTTATACCCATTGTAAAAGATGAAGTATCTTGTTTCCATCCAATATTATTAAGTTCATTTCTAGGACCTGAGAATATTGCATAGAAATCACTATCTTTTGAATAGCCATATCCTTCAATACCTAGAACAAATCCTAAGTATTCATCTAATAAAGTATCTGTAACCTTACCTCTTGTTACTTGTCCCCATAAAGTTTCATACAATTCTGCGTTCTCTCTTTCAAATGCTTCTGCACTAATACCTAAATCTTCTAATGCAGTATTTAATTTTTCTTTTGTTGTGCCTAATAGTTTTGCATACTTTTGATTTGTTACAGTATCACCATTTAAATTAAAAGATAATGGGTCATCTCCTCCTGTAAGTATTGTTGCATTTATATAATCTAATTGACCTTGTGTATAACCTGAAGTTAATCCATATCTATTAAGTTCTTCTGCAGTTAAAGGAGTTCCTAATGCTAGAGATTTAAATAATAATGTAAGACCAACTGCTTGACCATTTACCTCATCAAACAACCATGGATAAGAAGTTTCTAATTCTCTAAAACCACTAAATACAAAACTTGAGAAACCATTTTTATTTATTCTTAATCCAGTAGTAGGGTCTATTCCAAAATTTGTTGGAGCCCAAGAACCGCCTACTGAGAATCCTGTCATTGTTAAACTAGGGTCTTCTATAACTTCTCCTGGAGGAGGTGTGTATGACATTGCAGGTCCTTTTCTATCATTACCTGCTAAATCTACACCCCAATTAGTTGTGTAATCATTAATAGCTAAACCATTAGCTTCATAAGAAATATAAGCAGGATAACCTACTAATTCTGATATATCGTATGCAAAATATACTATTCCATTTTTTGTATATACATAATCTGCAACTAACTTATTACTATGTAACCAGTTAGCTTGTGGTTTCGCAGCTTCAGGTGGTGTTCTACTCCATTCATTACCAGTCCATAAATGAACATCCTCAAAAGGAACTTCTCGAGTTTGTCCATCTGGACCATATATAGTTACTTCATCTGGCATTATTTATTACCTNTAATTGTTTCACCTATATTATAGAATACATATTGAGGATTTGCATGGTCTATCATCTTAGTTGGTATCATACCTATATTGGGAGTTAACTCTTCATATACATAGCTTTTCTGACCTTTTATAACTTGGTCAAGAACTGCCATATGTTCAAAGAAAGTAATGTCTCCTATATTGTATGAGTCTCTAGCTGTTTCTACTACTTCAGGATTTAGTTTCATTGCTCTAGATTCTTTATTCTTTCTTAGGAATTGTTCAGTAGGAGAGTATGGTGCTAAATCATCTAGGTTAGCTATAACCTTTTCAGGAAAACTTCTATTATCTTTAGTATCATTAGGGAACACAATATCTATTATACCTTCTAGGCTTGTATCTACAGCTCCAGTTATTGACATAATTATTAAACCTAATTCATATGCATCAACTAAAGTAAGACCGTCAGCAAATATATTAATTAATTTATTTTTAATAACTTTAAAAGCCTGTTCATAAGTTATATCTACATTCTTAAAAGTTCTGTTCTTTGAACCTTGTATAAGTTCAAACTTTTCTCTATTCAATAAAGCCATAGTTTCTTCAATTGCATCGTCTATTGTGCTAGCTTGTTCAGGTGTAATCTTATGAACAGGTGGTGTTGCTTCTTCTACTTCTTCTATAAGTTTTTTAAACCTATACTCTTCCATTCTTGTAACTGTTCCTTCTACTACATCATCTCCTACATTTGTAGGTGTGTCTATAACTCTTTCACCTTCTGCTGCGTATTGAACCCATTTGAGTTCTTCAGGTCCTTGTGGTGTAAATACATCTCCGTGCTTCCTTTTATAGTCAGCTAGTCTTGCATTAGTTTCTTCTGGAGTCTCTCCTGATATTGCGTAATATAATCCTAAGTTTCTTCTTGGTTTATTTTCTGGAAATAAATCATCCCCAGCAACATCTTCAATATAAAAATTTCCTGAACCTTCAGATAACATAGTAACAATAGCATCAGTAAAATATTCATTTCTTACTCCTCCTCTAAATATTTCAGCAGGAGTTGGTATTTTATCTGGAGGTATATATTTAGATAAATCATTAACTATATCATTTGGATGTAATCCCTTAGCCTCTAGGTCTTTAGCAACTTCAGAGAATTTACTTTGATTCCAATCATTTTCATCTATAAAACCAGATGTACCATACCAAACTTCTATTTTTAATGTTTCTGTTATTACTTCATTTACAATCGGTTGATTGTAACCATCTAAAAATATTTTACCTTCTCTATTAAATTTATCTGTAAAACTTGTAATGTCATCTATGTATGGGTTTTGAGGTAATTCAGAAACATTTACTCCTTCTGGTGTATATACTAAAGGACTATATAATTCTGTTGGTTTAGTACCGAAATCATAATTTGCAGATAAAGACATCTGTGCTGCTTTTTCATCTGGTGAAAGAAGAGTAAAGTTTGGATTTTCTTTCCATCCCTGTTTTTTATAAAATTCAGTCAAATTATCTAACTGTTGTTCTGAAGAAACTGGTTGACCTTTATATGTAAGATTATCTGGCAAAGCAGCAGGTTTAATATATACTGAAGTTTTATTTACATCAGCCCAATCTTTTATAATTGATAATATTTCTTGACCTTTACCTTGTCCTTGTGAACCAGGGCGTATGTTTATTGTGTCAACATATAAACTACCATCTGATAGTTCCTCTAATAATAGACCTGACCTTGCTTCCATAGTAGATATTCCATATTCATATAATACATTTCCATATTTATCTTTTAAAAAATCTTGTAAATCTGCAATAGATTGATTTTTATATAGCCAAGTCATATCATCTACTACATTTGTAGGTGTGTCTATTGCTTTTATTCCATAAGTTTCATCTAAATCTTCTATAAGAGGAATAATTTCAAACTGTACTTGACCAACTCTTTGATTTCCTGTTACTGAAGTTCCAACAGCTTTATAACCAAGTTCTTTTAGTTTACCTATATTAGACTGTATATTTCCTTTTAGTCTTATTGGTCCACCTGGTGCTTCTACATCATAAAAAAGTGAAACTAATTCAGGATGTGTATTTCTTAAAGAAGGTAAATCAATATTTAATATTTCATTTGGTTTAATTTTTGTTTCAAATTGAAATAATTTTCTATTACCACCACTATATTCATCTGCATATTCAGGAGTTGCAGAAAAATAGTTTTGTTGTCCAAGACCACTTCTACCACCACCACCTGTTTTTTCAAAATCACTTATAACTAATCTACCAGGGTCATCTGTAGCTCTCCATATTTGAACATAACCATCATCACTAACTGATAATTTAACATCTAAACCAGTACTATCTTTACCTACTACATTTGTAGGTGTGTCTAATGAAGATAAATCATCTGGAACTGTATCCTTACCAGCACCTTCTACTGTATCTGGAACTTCTACATCTCCTGCTAGTTCTTTGTATTGTGCAGCTTGTTCTGCGTCAACTTTTTCGAATGCTTCTTTTGCATATTCTGGAAGAAACTCACGGTCTATATCTCTACGTAATCTATCAGAAATAACAGGTCCTTTGTTAGTTAATGCCATTTCTATATTTGCAGGACTGTTAGGAAATATCTCATCTAAAGCATCACCAACTAATGAAACCTTTGCAGTTCCATCGCCAAAGTCCATTGTCTTATTAAATAAATTTTCCATTTCTTCTAGCGTAGAAAATTCACCTAAATCTAAATGAAAAATTTCATCAATTTCTGGTCTAAACCTATTAGGTCCACNTACTGATTGTGAGCTGTGGTCCATAAGAGATATACTAAACCCTGAAACTATATCATCATCAGTAATTACATCGATAACTAAACTAAGGTCACTTCTTCCTACACCAACTAAATCTTCTAAATCATAAGGACCATAAACTAACAAACCGTCTTTTCTAGGCAAAGTATNCCAATAATCGCCTACATCTTTACCTACAAAATCTAAAAAATTTTGACCGTCAAATTTTCTATTAGTAACTGTTTCTCTTAAAGCAGTCTCAACTAATTCATCTAAGGCTTTGATGGCTTTGTAATAATCTTCATCCATTATTCTTCCTTACCTTGACTAGATACATGTTCCATAAAATCTAACTGTGCATCTATTTTTTCGTTAATATGTGTTTTAATTCTTCCACCTAAGCCTCTAAATACATTTCCAAATCTTTGAGACAGAGGTGCATTTGCTACTCGTTCTTTATCCATATTATTTTTCCAAACAGTAACCTCATCCTCAAAAGGATTATTAACACCATATAGTTTTCTTAATACTTTAGCCCATACTTCTTTAGTTGCTTCAGGTGTTATTAGTTCTGTTCCTACAAATTTAAATTCATCTACTGGGTAATCTGTATTACCTTCATCTTCCTCATAATTACTACCAGCGTAATTACCAGTGTATTTAGTAGGAGATTCTAAATAATATTTAGTAGGTGTTAAATTTAATAAATCATCTACTATAGAAGGGTCAACTATAATTCCTTTTCCTTCTTCATCATATAGAGTAACACCCTCTGTATCATCATCAGTTGGTGGAGGTGGTGGAGGGTCTTCAAGTACTGTATAATTTTTTTCTTTAGTTAATCTAGTTTGTAAGAACTTAGGAATTTCTCCATCATATTTCCTTTTTATTTTCTCTTCCTGGTCTTCAATAATAGCATCTAGATTACCTTCTGCTATTAGTTCTAAACCATCATAAGTTCCCACTTCACCTTCTAGGTTACGTAAAGTCCAAGGTCTATTGAAATAAATCAATGTTGCATAATCTAATTCTGATTGTGAATAATCTTCTAATGAAACATTAGGACTATTCTTTATAAGTCTTTCAACAGTTTCTCTTGCATGGTTTAAATCTAATTGCAATATCTCTAGGGCTTTTTCTCTATCTATAACATCACCTTCTTTGAAGTCAAATGTTTCTGTAGCATTAGTATGACCAAAACCTATAGTTAAAGTTCCGTTTAAATCGTAATATGCTTTTTCTTTAAATCCTTCCAAGTCTTCAATGTGGATAATTAACTCTTCTGTTAATTCCATTTTAATTTCCTGGTTGATTGGCGATATTGGCAAGGCTACCCATAAGGCTAGCAAAAGACTTCCTATACTGAGCATCAGCTTGACTTCCTGTTATTATATCTCCATACGTATTTCGCATAAACTCATCAAAACTGTTAGACATTGCAAGACCTACATCTGCTGTAGATTCTCTATCTGAAGGAGTAAATTCTCCTACTCTGCCTTGACCTGCAAGGTTCCTTCTTCTTCTTGCATCTTCTAAATCTGCTTGCATATTTCTTTGTCTAATATCAAAATTTTGTTTTTGTAATGCATAACTTTCTTTTGACCACTCATCAAAGAAAACTTGTAACTCTGCATCTGAAGGTGGTCTACCTAATCCTTCTGTTATAGCATCACTAATATAACTTTTTGCATCACTAAAATTAGGTTGGATAAATTGAAATATGTTTTCGTATGCATTTTCTCCACTATAATTAGTTTCAAAAGCACCAGTTCCATAACCATAATCTGCTAATGTATCCTTAAAAAATTCTTTTAAAAATACATTCAAATTAGCTGCTGTGCTACCTGGTGCTAGTAATATACTATATAAATCTTCTTTAGATACTCCATCACCATTCAAATTAAATCTAGACATAGCAGCTTCAATAGCTTGTATTGTGCCTCCATCATTATCATCTAAGACACCATAAACAAAATCAAATGGTCTCAAAAAACCAGCTTCTACTAATAAAAGTTGTGTATCCATTATGTCTTCAGGAGATGCATTAGCAAACAAAAGTCTACCTAATCCATTTTGATACAACGGCATTTTGCCTGTTGCAGTCATATCACTATATACATCTAGGTCTAAAGTGCCTAATCCATAGTAATCTAATCCTGATTGGAAACGACCTCTTACTCTTGCTTGTTCTTTAGCTACTGGGTCTGATAAATCAAGTTGAGGCATTTCACCAACACCCATAGTGATTCCTTGTTCTATAAAATCTTGAACATAATTATATCCATAAGTAGAATCTATAAGTCTATCTATCTCATCTAAATATTCTTGAGCTGTTATTTCATTATTATCTAGTTTATTTTTTAATTCTTCTGCACTTACAGGGTCAATTTCATATGCTGCTTTAGTCATATATTCTGTGTTTCTTGCTTCTCTACCAATCCAAGCCTGATAAGCTAAATCTGCTTGGTCACTATATCCATTAGTAATAGCAGCACCAACAATACCTGGACTCAAATGAGAAAGTTCTTCTGGTAAAATTCCTTTCTCATGTAAAGCTATTAATACATCTGTACTTTCTTTAATTATTTCAGCAGCTTCTGTTGATGCAGGTATGTCGACTTGCATTGTTTCATACATAACATGAATAGTATCTTTTAAATCCTGTGGTATTTCATCCCAAGGAATACCTAGAACAGCTTCAGCATACAAATGGTATTCTGCCAAACTAATATCTGGTGTTACTAATTCAGAAGTATCTAGTTCTCCAGTTGTTCTTTTAGAAAACCAATCTATTACATCTCTTCCAAATTGTCTTACAAATTGTTCACGACCTAAGAAAAAGACACTTAAAAAATCATTGAATAACTCGGAATCAAATTCATTTGGTTGATTATCAGGTAAACTCCACTCTAATCCACCCCAACCAACTTCTGGACGAGGTACTTCTACACCAAGAATTGCATCTAGTATTCTTTGTTCTTCTTCTGTATACTGACTATTTTCACCATTCGACATTAAATATCTTCTCCATAATAACTCATCTCTTCTTCTACCTCTACTCTAAACACATCAAAGTATATAAAATAAAAGTCAGGATGCTCTAACATAAGTTTTTGAGCAAAACCTCTTAAATAACTTCTATATTCAGAAGCCTCTGCTCTACTTAGTGTAGCATTTATTCCATGTTCTGATTTTATTATATTTAATACTCTTTGTCTTGCAGATAGATATTTAACTATTCCTTTCATTGAAGGCATATCTTTTAATTTTTTAGTTGAACCATCAGGTAATGTAATAGATGAATCACCATCTCTTTGTATCATTTCAGTTATTTGCTTTATTTTAGCTTCAGTTGTTAATGATTGTGGAGCTGTTGAAGTATCTCCATAACCAGGGAATTGTTTCTGTAATTGTAATCTAATTAGATATAATTGTTCAGCTCTTTTATGATAAGGAAGACTTGCATACATTGGTCCATCCATTATGACTCTTCTAGCATGTTCATAAGCTAAACTACCTTGAGCTTGTCTCACAGCTTGTTTATATTGTTCTGGAGTTAAATCTACTCTATCTCCATCAGAGAATGCTTCATTCCATGCTTGCCAATTAAATTCATCTAATGGACTATCTGGATACATATAGTATGCAACATCAGGATACTTTTTAAATATTTCTTCATTCTCTTGCTTAAAGTATCCACCTTCGTCTGTAAAAGAAACTTTTTTAATTTGTTTAGATTTTGAAGTTAATAAAGCTGTAGGGTCAAAACCAAATACTTTAATAAATTGTGCAATAGCTACAACTCTATCACCTTTTGCTTTAGCTAACATTTGATAATAAGCATCTGCTAATAATGTTTGTGCAAAGTATTTACCTTCTGGGTCTCCTTCTGTTTCTCTTGGGTCTAGATAGGCTCTACCTCCTGGTCCTATTTGATAATCATATTGTATAACGGCACCAGTAGGAGCTATCCATTGTATAAAAGCTCTATGTAATAAACTTTGTGTAGCTAATTTCTTAGCTTTCTCTAATGATGCAACCTCTTGTTCAGGTGTAGAATCATCATAAGTATTAGTCATAAACATAGCTCTTTGTATTTCTTTTACTTGATTAACATAAGCTCTTTGAAACTCTGGGTCTTCAATATCAGCAGCAGAAATTACTTTTCTAAAGTAACTAGGTATAGCTTGTTTAGCATAATATATAGGATTAGCAAGATGTGGTAGTCCTTCTTCTGGTCTTCCATAAGGAAAAAAAGTTCTATCTATATCAGGAGTAGAGGGTAATATTGCAGCAGCAGGTATCTGAGCTAAAGGTCCTAGACCTGGTATTATATCTCCTGCTACCATATTTAAACCAGTAGCATATCCTCTAAGTTTTGTATTTATTTCAGGAACTTCTGTTGTTTCTCTACCTGTAATAGGATTTATCCCTAATGCATCTGGATTAGGATTATTTAAACTCCTATCTAAACTAAATATATTCTCAAATAAATTCATATTAAACATTTCTTCACCTGATTGTGGGTCAGTAGTAAAGAAGCCTTCATCTTCATATTCACCAAAAAGACTAGGTTTACGCATACCTTCTACTGTCCTTTGAACTTTTCTTCCAAATAACATCTTTTGATTCTTAAGTAATCTTGTCCAGGTGCCAGCAATTTCAAGATAGACTTCTGCAAAAGGCATCACTAATCTAACCATATCTGTAATAACATGTCGTTTATTTAAATCATATAGCAAACTTTTAGTTTCTGTTAAAGCATACGCTTTAGCTAATTCATCAACTTGTCTTAAATCGTCTACTCCTAATAACTTAGAAGCATTAGCTTGTCCCATATTTTCTAAGCTCTTAAGATATTTTCTTGCTCTACTACCAGGTAAAGAACGACCCATCATTTTTTTAGCTTGAGCAAATACTTGAGTTCTTGCAGCATTGTCTAGATTTGCATACATGTTTTCAATAAATCTCCAGTAAAATTGTCTAAATGCTGGTGAACGAGATAAATCATTTGTTGGGACACCCATTAAAGTAGTAAATGCTGTTTCTAATGCTCTATCATATTTTCCTACTACATCCCCAGTAACATCAGTTCTTGATGTTTTAAAGTGATGTGTGTCATCCCATACACCATTCTTTCTTTTTGCTAACCATTCTTTATATTGCTTATACTGACTTTCTGACATTTCTCTAGTAAATTTCATACTCACTTCTTCACCTGAGTTATTTAATATCTTTATAAACTGATTTTCATTTCTTGCAATATGACCTATTAATTCTTCATCACCAGATTGTGTTATTATATATTTAATAATATTGTTTTCATTTTGAATAGTAGGTTTTATAGAGTTCTCATCCCATACGTTTCCTACAAACTTACCATCAGGNGTATATTCTACAGCTCTATATTTACCACCTGTTTTATCATGCAACCTTGCAACTACTGAATCTATATAAGAATCTGCATGTGCTCTACTATTTCCTATTATAGCTTTTTGACCTCTACTCAAATCATCTGTATTGTTAATAAACGCTTCTCTCCACTCTCTTAAATTCCCATCCCAAAAATCATCTTTTATTTTTTGTAGTTGTAAATTAAAATCTTCCTTACCTCTAACAGGATTAAATTCTATTTGAGCTATACGAGTAGCTAATGGGTCATCTGCTAATTGTAAAAGTTCTTTTGTTCCACCTCCATAAAATCTTTTATCTGTTTTTGTTACTTGTGTAAATCCTCTAGCTCTTTTAGGGTCAAAACCTATAACCATACCACCATGTGTTGTTGTCATTGCTTGTGCATGTTCTAAAGCTAGGTCTAATGATTCATCAAATATATCTGTACCACCTCTACCTAAATTTAAAGTATCGGCTAAATAATCATCTCTTAACTTTTCTCTTTGTGATTTTAGAAATTTAGCATTTCTACTTGGTTTTCTACCTAGTACCCATGCAAAAGCAGAAAATGGATGAGCAAATACATTATCTAAACCTTCTGCCCACATACGAATTTGTTCTTCACCTACAACTCTTACTACCCAAGCTGGTCTTAAAAGAATACTTGGTTTCCATATTCTTTGCATATACCCATCACCAACCATTGTAAATATACCTTCTGTTATTTCTGCTACTTCATCTTCGTTTCCACTCAACTTAATATTTAATCTTGCTTTTTTAACAGCTAACTTTATAGTATCCACTGCAGTTTTATCATCTTTAAGTGCTAACTCAGCAAGATTAGTTACAGGTTTAGCTAATAATCTTTCATAGTCATCACCAGCTCTTACAGCTCTACCAGATAATCTCAACATTAAATCTCTCATAGGTCTAAATACTCTAAGAAATAATCTAGCATCAGGCATAGGTAGCACACCTTGGTCAAAATATTCTGAGATTAGATGTGCTGTTGGCTTAGGTTTTATATTGTTAGCTATCTTTTGTAAATCTGTATTATTAGAGATTTCATCTTGTAAATCTTGAGCTACGCTTTTAGTTTTATCTGCATACCTAGATGACAAATCTGCAGGTTTAGTATTATCTAAAGCATTATCAATAGCTGATTTAACATTACCTATTGTTAGTTGTGAATCAAATTGTTTTTGTACAAAGAATATATCTTCCATTGCTGTTTTCATCAATGCTTCTTCTGCTATTGTGAAATCACTAGGTCCAGAAATATTAATACTTTTAATATTATTTAATTCAGCAAATCTTTGTATTTCTTCTGCTTGTTGTTTTGTAAAACCTGCTGATAAATCTACAACTGCATATGGTTTATGTCCTTGATATACACCTGGTTTTAATCCTTTTATACCTTCTTCTATAACATGAGTTCCTTTTTCTAAGTAATTAATAACTTGTTTCATACCTTGACCGCCTTTAGCAGCACCAGTAAATATTATTGTCATATCTGCATTATCTAAGTTATATCTTGATACTCTACTTATTTCTTGTTTATCAAGTTTCATTGTTGCAAAATCTTGTTCCCAAAATTTTTCATCATATAAATTTTTCTTTTCTACTTCTGATAAACCTTTATAAGAAGGAACAGTATCTTGAATCTCATTAGTTAATCTACTTATCTCAGAGTCAACTCTTGTTCTATCTTTAATAGAAGTTGATAGCTCATCTTTAATTGGTCTAAGAGCATCTTCTAATTGTTCAGCTATAGCTTCTTTTGCTTCTTTAGTTGTTGATTCAGGAAATTCTTGTTTATATTTTTTTATATTTTCTGGTGAAGATTTAAATTGTTTAGCTATTTCATCTATCTGTACTTTTAAGCCTTGAATTTTATCAGTTAAATTTCGTGTAGAAACCTCTAAACCATCTAATGATTCCATATTTCTCTGCATTTTACTTCTTAATTTTCTAGGAAGTTTTGCTACTTCCATGCCTATTTCTGATAAAGCATCCTGCCTAGCGTTAGAAAGATTTTTTAATTGTCTAGCTTTTTCTGTTTCTGATAAATCATCTAGTCCTAGTTCCCTCATTCTTTGTGCATCTATTGTTCCACCCTTACCTCTATAACCATAAGGAACTGCACCACTTGTTTTTATACCTATTTCCTCTGCTATATTTAATCCAGCTTGTTCTACACCTTCGTAATAGCCACCAGTTACATACTCTACTAATGCTCTATCTTCTGGTGTAGTAGCATTATTAGATATACTTTTTATATCTTCAAGTATTGCATCTAATTCATCTGTATCTATTTTGTTAGATTTTCTGTATCTAGTTAATACTCTTGCTACAAGACCCATAGCCTCATCATCTGTTAATTGTTCAGCAAAGAATGTCATAAATGGTAAATCTTCTATTTTACTTCCAGGAAAATATTCAAGCTCTCCTAATGTATTTGTAAAATACATACGAGTCTCATCTATACTAGCCATCCAATTTTTTACTCCCTTCATTAACTGAGGAGGTAATCCTATGTTCTCAAACTTTTGTGCAATATGTCTTTGAACATCATCCCAGATATTTAATATTTCATTCATGTTCCTAACAGCTTGAGCTTTAGTTGTAGAAGAAGCACCTTTTTGAGAAAGAGCTAACTCTGCTAAATCATCTAAGGCTTTTTCTGCTACTACATCATCTACTCTTGCAAATCTCATCCAATCTTGTAAGTCAAAGAAAGATTGATTAAAATCATTAACTTGTAATTTAGGTGCAGGAAATGTTTCAAAGATTCTACCTAAAGCAGTATCATTCATATTTCTTCTGATTACTCCAGACAGACCTATAGCTTCTCCTAATTCTCCACCTAAAACACTTCCTAATTTAGAAGATACTTTTCCTCTAAACATTAAAGATGTAGGATTTAATTTTTTAGTAATCTCTCCACCTTCAATAGCGGCTACTAATAAGTCTTCTACTTCTCTAGTTGTTTTTGCTAGTTTTAAATTCTTATGTAATATAGCGTCAGCACCACTACTACCTCGTTTACCTAATAATCTACCTACAGTTCCATAGTCTTCTGCTTTAACTAATTGCTCTACAATTTTTCTACCACCTGGATTTCTTGTTACATATTCAACTGCAGAAGGAACATGAACTGTTTTTCTTACAGCTTTATTAACAATTCCAGCACCTTTTAAAACTTCGCCTTGGCTTAATGACCTAGTAACTTTCCCAGCTTTAGATAAATATCCACCAATAAGTATTGTTGGGTCAGCAACAAGTGTAAACAATCCATCAACAATACCTGTTGATATATTATATGATTTGCTTCCAGGTTCTAATATATTAGCAAAAAGCTGAGCTGCTGGAGTAAGTTTAACTGTTCCATGTTTAGATTTAATAGTAAGACTCTCATCCCTTGCTTGTTCAGAATTAGTTATATCTTCTCCATAGTATGATTGAACTATTTTCTTTACTTCTTCTGGGTCAGCACCTCTACCAACCATTTCTTTATAAATATCTGTATTCTCTGCTAATGTTGAATTTCCAAAGAATCCTTCACCTAAGTTTACCTTCTCACCAGCTAGAGCTTTTTTAATTGCTTCCCTACCTACAGAAGGACCCAGATGTTGTCTAGTCTTTTGCCATTCTGATTGTGCTTCTTTGTCAAATAATAATTGTGTCATTGCTGTTACTAAGCCTTGACCATCTTGATGTTTTCTATCATTTAAATATTTTTGTGTAGATAATATAGGTTTCTTAACTAGCTCATCTTGTATAGAATCAAATGCTACAAATGCTCCCCTAACAGCTCCTTTCATAGCACCTTTAGTTCTATCCCACCAAGTCTTTTCAACATCTAACCATCTCTCTACTAATGGAGCTAATTCTGGGGAATCAGAAGTTAATCCCATTAATGCAGAACCAATTAATATATCTCTTGGTAAATAAAAATTTTCTTCTATTAAACCTTTTAAGTTACTTGCTATATTTGGATTAGACTCTAAGGCATCTACAAATTGAGTAGCTTGCAAGAATCTTTCATTTTGAGTTTCTTCTTCTAGCTCTTCAGACCACGTAGGTTGCCACCACCATCTAATTTCTGACATTAGACCTCCTAACGATTATGTCTCATTAAAGCTGCTATTTCTTTACTCGGTAATATCCTATACATACCCATTAAAATCATATCAGGGTCCATTCCTGTCATCATAGATTCCTGATATAGTGTATCTTGTGATTCAAAAGGTCTCTCTGTAAATCTTGTAGCATCTTGTATAGCTCCTGGATTAGGTCTTGCACCCTGTGGTACAATTTCATTTTCTGATATATTTGGTGCTACNCCTGCCATAGGTGCGGAATCTTCAAGAGTTTTTAATTCCTTAGCTTCTCCTTTAAAGTTTTCTGCTTTATATTTACCTTTAACTCCTCTACCCATAAAATACATCTCCTTCTGGAATAATAATCATATCTAATCTACCTACACCAGGTATATAAGCTATTGTTACATGATTAACTATTGTTTCCTCAATATAATCAATAGGTGGATTATATTCAGGAAAGTTTCTTGCTATTATTTCAGCAAATTCAAATTCTGTGCCATCAAACATTATGCACCACCAAGCAATGCTTGTAGATTTGGTGGACCACCTTGTTGTGCTGCTTGTGCTAATTCAGCTTGTTGCATCATTGCTTGTTCTTCTGGAGAAGGTTCTTCTCCTGCTGCTGAAAAGAATTTCTCTAATATGTCTCCAATACTTTTTGGATTATTATATATCTCAACAACAGCCATCATTGCTTTAGTATCTCCTTGTTGGGATTGTTGTAATAACATTTGAAATAAAATTTCCTCTGTTTTTTGTTTAGTTATTCTTTCATTAATTTGAACAATGTTTTCTAGTCCATCCATTTCTTGTTGCATTGTTTCTTTATCAATGATTCCTGCTTGAAGTAACTGCAACCCTGTAATTATTTTGTTTGGTGCATCAAAAGAAGCCATAGCACCATATTTTCTTTTAGTCATATAGTTACTATCAATATCTCTATCTGGAGTATAGAACTCTGCAAAGGATGCTCCTTTGTATGTACCAGTCATAGGTTTACGTTTATTACCTAATAAAATTTCATCCAGTTCAAGACGCTTTGCGTCAACATCTTGTAAGGCATACTCTAAAATAGTATGATATTCCGATACCATCTGACCTACGCCAGATTCTAGTTCTTCCAAACCTCTGCCTGTTACAAATGAATTGGGAGATATTGCATCATCCTGAACTGGATAACCTGCTACTACTCTTAATTGTCTTTCGAGTCTTCCTACAGATTCAAATAATTGATAAGGTAAATTAGTTACTGGTTTAACTACTTGAGAACCAGGAGCTAAATAGTTTACAGAATGTCTTCCTTTTCTATATTTTCCTGATTCTATTTCTCCAATTATATTTGTTTCTGTAAAAACCGCATCTTCCATAGCTATAACTGATAAGATATTTATCTTTGCCATAGCTGCCATTAAACCTATAACTTGGTCAAACTGACCTTGTAATTTATCGAAGCTAAATCTTTTAGCAACAACAAATGCTGGTCCTGATTTAAGAACATTAGGAATAAAATCTACAATTTTCTTTGAAGCTGGATGAACTACATAAGTTCCTTCAGGATTCATATATTCAACAATGACATCTCCATCATCACTTGAATTACCCCAGCTAGCTTCATTATTACCTAGTCCATATAAAGCTGCTGGTTGATTCTCTCTCTTCTTATCTTTATCACTAGAGTTATACCATGACTTTAATTCAGGATACATTTTCATTAATTCTTTAACAGGAATGTTTGTTACGATAGCAAGTTCTTGTGGGTCCTGCATATTACCGTGGTAACCAGGATAACAATCATAAGGGTTTCTTAATTCTGCACATGGATATATATTTCCATTGCTATCTTTCTTAGAGGTTATTACCCATACACAAAATCCATAACCTGGTAGCCATCTAGCAACTTGAGGGAGTTGCAACTCAAGTTTTTGCATATGGTCATATGAAGTAATGATTCTTTCTAATTTTTCCTTTTTAACTTTATTACGACTACTATCTCTTGCATTAGTTATCTGGACATCTAATGTAGGTGTCTTTCCAATCTTTTGAGCTAATCTATCTAATGCAGATAACATTAAGTTAGGTGCAGGTAAATTTCCACTGTCTGCACTATTAGTTCCAAGTAATTGTGCTATTCCATCTTCTCCACCATTTAGAATACTTTTAAATCTATATCTATCAGGTAAAGCATCTTTATGCATATTTCTTAGATATACAGCTCTGTCTAATATCTGGTCTGGTTTCACTTATTTAACTCCAAGGTAACTCGTTCCAATCCATAGTATCATATTTATTGTAACTTGGTGAGTAATCATAGGACAAATCAGCATATGTTAATCTTGTAAGTGTCCTAACAGTTTTCATTGGAAACCAAGAAGCCATTACAATATCTGATGCAACAGCTCTACTATTAGCCTGTCCTTTAGAAGCAAAATATGTCAGTTGCTTTGTGTATAATATTGATTTAGATATTCCTTCATCATTTCCAAATGGTAATGTTATTATTTCTTCTTGAAACATAGGTGCTAATGAAGTTACACCAAATTTTTCGTCCCACTTATTTTTATGTGTTTCGTGTCCTTCTAGTTTTATTCCCTGTGATGCTGCAAATTTTTTGATTCTATCATCTTGTCTGATTGCTTTCTGGAATCCATTCTCTTCTATAACCCAGTGATAACAATTATATTTATCATACCATTTCTTAATTAATTCTAATGCTTCATCTAGACCACCACCTTGGTGGTTTTCTAAATCAACCATTGTTAATTTAGGTTTATTACCTTCAGTTTCTACTGCCCATAAGAACCCTGCTTGATAACCTGTTGCTGCAGGGTCTAATCCAGCAACCAGGTAACTTCCTTTAGGTATATATCCTAAAGGAACAGAAGTATCATAACATTTTTCTATAACTTCTGGATTAAATATATTAAGTCCTTCTGCTATAGCTTTATTTAGATATACCATTTCAAAGTTCTTTAAACCTCCTGTAGTTAATGCATCATTCTTTCTATTCATTAACCATTTAAAAGTTCTAAAGCTACCCCATAACATACAATCAGTATGTTCCTCTTCTTCAAACTCTGGTATAGTACACATACTATCATGTGCTTCTTCAACTATTGTTTCCCATGCATTGTTATTCAAAAGAGATGCATATAAATCTTCAGGGTGCTGTCTAGAGCCAATAATAACCATAGCTGTGTGTTCTTCTTTTCTAGAACCTAATGTAGTAGTCCACCATTGTTTAGTATTTTCTCTTGATTTAGGTTGCATTGTAGAGCTGTGGTCTTCAATGTCATCTGCAATAATTACATCGCAGTCTCTTGATAGAATCTTTCCACCCCTTCCTATTCCTATCATTGTTGGAGATTTAATACCAGGTATAGTTCTAGTAGCTACAGAGAATTGATTTTGAGACCAAGACTTGCCTGTTCTGTTTGCTGGTTTAAAACTTCCCCCTGGTCCACAATAAGCCTCTTTTAATTTTTCATTATTATCTAATGTATCCATAATTGATGATACAGAGTTCTTAGCTATGTCTTCATTACCACCTACCCACATAATTCTGATATTAGGATTTGTACATATAAGCCAAACTACAAAGTGTATAAGTAATTCTGTCTTTCCATGCCTAGGTGGAGATAGAATCATTTGTTGTCCACCTGTCTCTATAGCTTTAATAATTGAATCTATCCAAGCCTTATGGAAATCTGCTGTTTCAAACAATTCTCCTTTTTCTGTTTGAAAATACATATCTCTAAAATTTTGAAAATCTTTTTCTGCTTGTAAAGTTGCTTCTGACTTCTTCCAGCTTTTTGTTGCTGCTGCTTGTTCTATATCTTCTTGATAAGCACCTAGTAATCTAGAAATATGTGCTGGTGTACATCCGAGTAAATTAGCTATCTGTTTACGCTTCATAGTTCCATTAATTAAATCTAATGCATAACCTTCTTCAACAAACTTATCATATAAGGCACCCCTTCTAGTAGTAGCTACTTTTGATTGATTTATTTTCTTTTCTTCAGGTTTATATTCACGGTTATTCTTAACACCTCTATGAACTCTTTTTTGTTCTCTCCATTTACAAGTATCTGAACAATATTTTCTTTTACCTTTAGGTAAAGAGTTATCACATTCTGGGGATACACAAACTAAATTAGGCATAAATATTTCCTGTTACATGTATACATCTATGAGGTCCATCTTCTAATAGTTCCTGACAATCCTCACAATAATAAGTTTGTCCTGGAACTGGGTGACTCACTCTTCTTCCCCTGCTACGAGTTTCATATTTTCATTGTAATCAAAAACAAACTTCTCAATTAATGCATCTATCTTAGATACATTATGTTTCTTATTAATTAGCTCAGAACCACATGCCTCTGTTAAATCTATTGCCCAAGATTTTAAATTCTTAGGTGTTGAGAATATATTTGGTTTACTTTTTATCTTTCCTGGCATTATCTTTTACCTCCATCGTATTTAACAGCGTGTCCACTGTTTACCATTAATTCGTTTATATTAATATTGTTTATAAATAACTCACCAAGTATTCTTCCAAATTTACCTTTTCCGTGAGATTTTAATTCTATTGGGTCTACTGCATCATAGATTTCTTTAGATAACCACTCTTTCGCAGCAAGCCCTCGTTTCTTCTCCTCTTTATCTCTTGTTCGTGATTCAGGAGCATTGATACCCATAAGTCGTACACGGCATTTATGCCACACATCAAAACCCAAATCAATTCTGACATCTACTGTATCTCCATCAACTACTTTAAGCACATCCACTGCATAATAATATTTCATTATTACTTCTTAGTCTTTTTTCTTTTTGAGCTGTATCTCTTTTTCTTTCCGTATTTGCTTACTGGCAATTCTCCTCCTAATTCTTTTATTATATTCTAAGCATCCTAGATTAGTACATTTCTTAAATGTTCTAGTAATCTGCATTGCTACATTACAGCTTTTGCAAACTGCAATAATTTTACTCATATAATGATAGCTTAGTTGACTTTGTCTAAGATATCATCTAATAGATTATGACTTACCATATGCGAGCGTATCAGCCCTGTTTCGAGCAACTCGCTCTTCTCTAACTTTATAGTGCGTGAAAAAAAATTTTTTATTTCTTGTATCTGTTTTATTAGGTAGGGGTTTAGCTCAGTAGGATTCCAGTAAAGGAGCTCTGCGGTTGGGTAAACCCAGTAGAAAAAGTAATCTGGGAATGTTTGCATAGCCTCCCCTATCTCTAGTTTGTCCCCCTCCTTATATAGTTCTAAGGAAAGTAGGTTAGTTTCTTTAATCTCTTTATCTGTTTTTATTTTAAGATACTTAGATTCTAATTTATTAGACACTACAAAGAAATCAGAACCTTTCTCTTTCTCTTCTTCATTTGTAGGTCTTACTACATATACCAAGTTACCATCTGAATCAACGATATCCTCATACCATCTCTTTAAAAGCAACCTTCCTAATTCTTGCATATATATATCTTACTGTTATAGTGATTATACAAATAACTTTTAATAAGGTATTTACAGGTAAAGGAGCTATCGGACGGCTAAAAGCTAGCTACTTATCAAGGATAAGGACTGGGATTACCACAAGGCTAGTACCCAAGGATTACAATTTATTAAAATTTCAAAAAATTACACGCATATGTCCGCTAATGCACGAAAAGACTTTTAACACATAAACACTACACATTATAAAAGAACTTTTAAAATGCTTGTGTTTACTCCTCTTTACTGTTAAAGTAGGACATAGTGAACGGTGGTGTAGTTCTCAACTATACCTTCCTTGTCGTGTAATATACCTGCTACACCACAGTTCCTAATCAGACAAATTACCACATAATTTTTTAGGACTTACGTATTAAATATAGGGGGTAGCTAGGTTAAATCCCCCCTCGCATACACACGCATACGCATAATGCGTGAGCGTATATAGGAAATCTAAATCTAAACTTTACATCTAGATTATGTGCCTGTATGTGCATATATGCCCCTATGTGTCCCACTATTGATTGAAAATATATTCCTATGCATTGAAACGATTTACACACACAAGCCCCTATGCATACACGACTACACATAGAAAGATTCCAACAGCTTTAAAAAAATAATCTTGTGGTGTCCGATTGGTGCTTGACTAGATTTGAGATTCTGTTAGATTTGAAAATTAACAGATTCATAAAACTTGAATCGTGAGTGATTAGGAGTAATCACATGACTAAAAAAGAAAAGACTAAAAAGCATGATGACCTTTTCCAAACGTATAGAACAGTCTATACGAGTGGGAGTAGGTCTTGGCGAATCACTAAAGTAAGGGGTAATAACTCTTTATTTTATGATGAGGAAAGCGAAGGGAAAACCAGATACATAATAGGAAACTTTGATGACTCTGGAAAATTTATTCCTCTAGGGGTGCTAAAGCAATACGAGAGCGTAGAGCAATTTAAAGCCCTTATGGAAGTAAGCCCAAGTCCATTCAATAGGAAAGCATTAAAGCCCCTAGCGAATGGACAAATGTCCCCGACTTTCATGAAGTTGATTAGTGGAGATGGAATTGCGAAAGAGTTCGCAGGACAAGTCCCTACTAAGAAACAATGCAAAGCCTACATGAACGCTAAATTTAAAGGAAGTCCTTTAGATTACTAAGCTAAACTAAAAAGCCCCTCTAGGAATAGAGGGGCTTTTTTTTATGCCCTGCCCCTATGCATAATGCATAAAATAAACCTAATCAAAATATATATCTAAGATTCTTTTATTGCTTACAGAATAGGGCTAAGCCCTGCGAGGATTGATTCTAAGACATATCTTGGGCTTTTGTGGGTAGTTGTAGCCCAGATTCAAAAACTAGGTCTTAAATCGGCTTATTTGGTCGCTCAGAGAAAAAGCCTAATTTTGTTGGGTTTTTCTCTATAATTAATTATACCATATATAGAGTATATAAGGGTAAAATCTAAAAAATTTTTTTTACGCATAGGAAAATTCAACAGCTCTAAATCACAATAAATATGCATATGCGAGTCAATCATTCTCAGCCCTATTACTTATGTATAGTCATATGAGTATGCATAGTCTATGAATATGTATAGTCTATGAGTATGCATAATGTTTATATATAAAAATGTGAACCCCTCTCAGCTCTATTGATTTAATGCGAAGTAACAAATTAATACTTTCATAGGGCTATATAGAAAAAAAATATTAAATTTTTTTTTCATCTATATATTTAAATATATATCGTATGTGCATAGTAACACCGCATAGGGGTTGTCAAGTCATTCAAGTATATACTCTTACTAAACATAGTAGAAGGTGTTAGGTTGAAGTTGCGAGAAAAAATCTCGGTGTATTTATACATATACACATAAAGTATAAAGGGGAATCTATGACTAATAAGAAAATAGATAAGATTACAGGTTATCCTAAGGGTGTATATAAAGAAGGCTCTACCATATCTAGTATGAGAGAGCCTACTATAAGACCTGATATACCAAGTCCAGAAGGAACTTGTATATTCTGCCGTAAGAATACTTCCTCTACTAGAGCTTGTTACTCTTGTAGAGAGGTAGACTTTAAGGTAGATAGTAAGGAACACGAGGAATACTTAGCTAGTATTCACGATACGATTGCTATAAAGGATAACTCTATAAAGGAAGGTAATACTGATAGTGTTACTGATGCTGACTATGAAAGCAAACTACTCCTATATGAGGATAGTGTATACAACCATGAGATAGAGGAAGGTTGTTGCTCTAGTCATAAGGAATTGTTTGAGCCTTACTGTAAGACATGTAGTTTAAAGCTACCTTACAGTATGGTATGCGACTACTGTTAGTAGTCCTTATATATAAGAACTATAAAGGTGCGTAGTATATACGCACCTTTTTTATTGGGCTTAACCATATCTCGTATATAGTTATGAGCTATATTGTTAAAGCTACGAGTATGCGTGGTTAATCTACGCTAAGCCCAGCTACTTACTAAGTAATAACAAGTTTGGACACTTGCGTAAGGTTAGTAGGTAGCACGATACTTATACAAGAGCTGATGTTCTCTCTGTTGCAAAGCAACCTATAAAAGTTATTCGGACAAGTTGTAAGTATCGTGCTATCTATAAGGTAGATAGCTTAGAACAGATACACTTATAGCTATAAGTAAAACATTGACTACCCTGATGTGAGCCGTAGTGTAACAACTACACCTAAAAGATAAACAACAAGTTAGCAGGAAGCGAAGATACGAGTTGGAAGTAAACCTTTGGCAACATCTCATGGATTAGTGTCTGTTCTAGGCTATCTATGAGGCACATGTTTATAGGGTTGTTAAGTACCCCTTTTGTTTGCATAGTGTCTTATATGTAGCAAGTCGGGGCTATCTATGAGTAGGAGTCAGTTATTTACAGCCCTGTTTCAAACTGATGACCGAAAGTAGATAGCTAAGAGCGTATGCTGTTGTAGATAATCCCCCTTATTATCTATTGCGATTCAAGTTAGTGTACGCTCTTAGCTATTTATAAAGGAAGGAGATAGCATGAGTACAAAAGAAATTGGTAATGAGTTCAAACCTAGAATTAATAAGATTAAAGGTAGAACTCCATTAACAAATGATGAAAGGCGATTGAAATACTTTAAAAAGAACAAAAGTATTTTAGATAAAGCTAGAAAAAATCCTAACAAAGAGTTTGTTATGGATATGTTGCCCGATAATTCTTACTCACAAGGAAGTATAAGAACGAGGGTAACTAAATTAAGAGAAGTGTTCTCTGATACGGGCTATAGGTTTCGCTCTACTTATAGAGAAGGTGCTAAAGGATATGTGTACCTTCTTATAAAGTATGAGAACGAAGGCATGGCTCATGAAGAGGAACAGTAGAAAGGGAGAGTGAAATATGGCTAGTGATGATGGTTTTGATGAGTTTAGAGATAGCTTTGACAGAATGGTAGAGAAAGCTAAACAGCTTGGGTTTAATCCTTTGTTAAGTTATGACGGATTCTCACCTAGAATATTTGCTTTAACCTCTTTTGATATAAAAGATGGAAAAATGGTAACAAGAGATAAAGTATTTGCACCTAAAAATAGTCCTGTTGAATTAATGCACGACTATTTTATGAAATTAGTAGAGGAAAATACTAAGCATATACTAGAAAGTTGGTGTCATTTTGTAGCAGATGTATTCACAGAAGGCATCAGTGATGGTGTCGTTAATTTAAAGGATTGTAAATCTGATGAGGATATAGCAAAGGTATTTAAAGAAGTATTACTATCTGGTGTCCATATGATTACAAAGGATAAGCAGTGGGCTAAGTTAATGGACAACCACGAGATTGATTTTCCTATTGCTATTGTGCTAGGACAACCAGATGTTATCTCATCTATGATAGTTACTTCTGATAGTGATTTAGTA
Organism: Actinomycetota bacterium; assembly: GCA_002724835.1. Lineage (GTDB taxonomy): Bacteria > Actinomycetota > Acidimicrobiia > Actinomarinales > Actinomarinaceae > Actinomarina. The sequence goes on from PBPX01000045.1 coordinate 47,751, forward strand.
GAGGAACTAAATTCATCATCAGTTGATGACTTTATAAAGGAAGTTCTTAACACAGAGAGCGAGGAAGAATAATGGCTAAGAATATAATGTTTATTCATTGTAAGAATTGTATTAGAACTATGCCTAGTGGTGTAACCACTAAAGAGAGATTAGAAGTTGCTTTCTCTAGTGATGGGGAAATTATTATTAGGTGTACGAGGTGCGATTCAGATGTTACTACACAGAGATTAGCTGTACCTATGGAAGGGAGTTGTAACCATGACCATGTATAGTGATGATGAAATTGATTTAATAGTATCAAATCCTGTCTTACATAGGGCTAATGATAGAGAGTACGCAGAGAAAATGCGTAAGCAGAATGAAGATAGTGGTGTTATATATATAGATACTCTATTAGACACAGGTTTAACTGATGACTTTTGGATATGTGATATGTGTAACGACCAAATTAATGTAGTAGATGAACAAGGAGAATCAATCTCAGTTTATCTATGGTTACAAACTCGTGCTTTATGTGGTAATTGCATAGATAAATACGAGGAACAGGGTTATTTAAACGAGGGTAAAATGTTTTGCCCTTGCTGTATAGGAAAGGAAAAGGTATGAAAGATAGTGATGAAGGATTGAATCCAGAATTACAGGACATACTAGATAATTTAGGAAAAGAACTTAGTGATGCAACGATTAAGAGTCATTGTGCTATCACAAGGGATATTCTTGAATATCTAAACGACTTGTCGGTAGATTTACAATACAATAGAAGTCTACCAAATTGGTTGTTTGATGATGAAGTGGAAAAGCAGATAGACAGGAAGTTCCCTGTGTTTCTAAGGTTGGTAGTTCCACATCATTATAAATCTGGAGAGCCAACTGATGTACATTACAGGACAGTATGGGAATTTGTTTTCTCTGATGACTATGAGAATAGCCATACAGGTATGCTAGATATACCTGCTGAGGCATTTAACTTACTACCAGAAGTTCCTGAAGTAGTCCAAGTTAATGAGGAAACTTATGAGCTGTGGACAGAAATGGATACGGACTCTATTACTTCTAATTTTATTAGTGAAGTAGAGAGTCTACTTAAAAAAGAGGGAGAAGAAGAAGAATGAAAGCTAAAAACCAATGGAAATTACTTGAGAAAGTAATTAAATCACCAAGAATATTGCTCTATGGTAAGCCTGGTACAGGTAAGACCTATTCAGCTATGAAACTTGGTATCCGTAAAGGTCGTAGTAGGAAAGCTATTACTCTTACACCAGAAACAACAGCAACAGACTTGTTAGGACATTACATACTACTAGGTAATGATGGTATGGTATGGAATGATGGTGTTGCTATTGAGATGTGGAAAAAAGGTGGTAGATTAGTGCTTAACGAAATAGACCACGCTGGACAAGATGTTAGTTCTATACTACACGGATTGCTAGATGATGTGGAGTTCGCAGAGATAACACTTCCTAACGAGGAGAAAGAAGTTGTTAGACCTAATAAAGGATTCCAAGTAATAGCTACTATGAATGGAGAGCCAGAGGATTTACCAGAGGCTTTAAGAGATAGGTTCCCTATAAAGATAAACATAGAGAACATACACCCTAAAGCTGTGGAGAGTTTAAGTCCTAAAATATCTAGTGTCATGTTAGATTTAGAAAACACAGACACTTCAATTCGTAGTTTCATGGAACTTGACAGGTTAGTTAATAAGCAAGGTGTTGCTTTAGAGGACTCTTGTTGGGCAGTATTTGGGGATAAACCTGAGTTTGCTGAAACAGTATACGAAGCACTAACAGTAGTAAGTGTTGATACAGAATTAGCAGATGAGGAACAATACTAATGTCCTTGTTTAAGACTAGAAGTAAGGCAAGAAAGCTACCTAATTCTTTACCTAACCTAGCTTTACAAGGTAATAAAGTTAGAGTATATAGTTACGAGGAAGGTAAAACAAATCCAAGTGATAGACATGGAATACCTATTCCAAAGTCTTCATATAAATCAGACCACGATACTAACAGGGCAGTTTTGTTACAAACCCTGCGTAAGAAATATTTTTATTTAAAGAAATATCGTGGAGATATTGATTGGGATTTAATGGCTATTGCTGAAACTCTATGCGTACTACCTGTTGCTAATAAAGTAATTGAGAAAAGGATTCAATCTGCTAGTAAGTATACAGATAAGTATGATAGTGAGGAAGGATACAAAGGTAGCACTGCTAGATATTACAATGTTGGGAAACTCTTACCAGAGATGAACACAGCTAGTAAGAAGTATTATATAGATAACTTGGTAGATGAGTTATACACTAGGTTAAAAAATAGTGATGACTTAGAAGTTATACTTGAATCCTTATCAAATGATACCATTAAAACTTTTGGCTTTGTACAAGCTGATAGTCAGTTTGGTGTGGACTCTAATGAATTAGACTATGTAATTAAGAGTGCAATTCAAAGACACTTACCAAGTCTTTTACTTATTGATGAGGAAAAAGTTTCAGAGGAACTTTATATAATAAAGAATCTATTACAAAGATGTATGTGGAAATTATCACATGCTTTAGATATTGTTAATAGAAATAAAGTAAAATATAAGTGGGTATACGATAGTCAAGAGGAAGGTTTCCGTAGACGCAGGATTCTTTATAAACCAACTAATTATTCTAGGAGAGTTTATAATGCACTTCATACATCTAATTATTATTATGGTGTTAGAGGTATGGTGGATAATATTATGCGTTTACCCTCTATTAAAGAAAACGCTTTTGGTAACAACCAAGTGTATATAGATACTGATTCTTTGAATCCTGTTGATGATGATAAAGAATTAGATGACATACCACAAATGATGTTACCTAAATACTTAAGTGAATCCCTACAAGATTCTATAACTAAAGAAGCTGAGCAGAATTTTAGAGGTGCTAAGCATAGAGTTAATTATAGAACTGATGGTGGTGGTGTTCATGGTAAAGCTAGACACAGAAGGTTTAAAGGAACTAAACCTATTATAGAGGCACTCAAAAAACTAGCAGTTTCTCAAGGAGAATATGGTGTTAAACCAAGACAAGTCCATAGAATAATAACTGATAGGAAAGTATTTAAGAGAAGAAAACATATAGCAGGTGGTAGCTTGATGATTGATTGCTCTGGTAGTATGGGCTTTTATAATGAGGATATTAAAGAAATAGTTAATACTTTACCAGCTAGTACAATAGCTGGTTATGTAGGGTATGGTCACTCTATAGGTGGACATGATGGTGATATAAGAATTATCGCTCAAAAAGGTCGCTTAGATGAGTCAGCCATAGATAACTTAACAGAATATGGTGCAAACTCTATTGATTTAGAAGCTCTTAAGTGGTTAGCTAAACAAGAAGAGCCTAGAATATGGGTATCTGATATGCAAGTAATAGGTGTAGATGGTGCTGAGGAACATAGACCTTCTCTTACACTATCTACTGAAAGAATACATGCGATACTTAGATTCATGGCTATAAATAACATAATTCCTATTGAGGATATAAAACATGTTAAAGAGTTTGCTAAGCAGTATGCTAAGTTCATAGGTTAAAGCTAACTAGGACTAGCAATAGCCCAAGTATCTAGCAATAGATACAATAGTTAGCTTACAAATAATTCCCTCCTTTAATTAGGAGGGAATTTTTTTTTTGTTTTTTTTACTATGCATTATGCATATGCATATGAACACCACATATAAATAATTTATTTTAATGCTTGTATATAGTGCGAACAATGATATGATTACCACATGAGCAATAATAAAAACATATCAGACCTTATACAGAAGGCATATGATAAGAAACAGGGAGGTGTTACTGCTTGGTATCTCCAGATACCAGAGGAAGTAAAACCTTTTATTGAGGGTATAGAGTTACTCGTAAAGCAAGGTAAAAAACCTAACTCAACTGCTGTTAGTAGGATACTAAAAGAGGAGTTTAATTTTTCAGTATCAAGAGCAGGAATCAACAGGTGGCTACAACACTTAAAGGATAAGGAAACCAATGAAAAAAACACAACAGGACAAACTAGCTGAGCTATTAATACAGGCTGAAAGCGATAAAGTAACTGAACTTAAAAATACTAATAAGAGATTACTTAGACAAATAGAAAAACTAAAGGATAAGAAAGCTGATTTAGTAGAGGCAGTATACAAAGGTGCTAAAGATGGTATGTCTACTGTTACATTACCTAAAGCTGTTAAGCCGAAAAAAAATAAATCTAAAGGACAAGAAATATGCGTCCCTTTATTAAGCGATATTCAACTCGCAAAAAATACAGATACATACAACTCAAAGGTAGCACACAAGAGAGTTGTTAAGTATGCAAAAAAAATCGTGAATCTCTCTCAGTTGCAGGGTGAAAACCACACTATAAAGAGGTGTGTTGTCCTTGCATTAGGAGATATAGTTGAAGGAGAGTTAATATTTCCTGGACAAGCACACGAAATAGATAGCTCACTTTATAAACAAGTAACTGTAGATGGACCACGCATGTTATATGAGTTCTTTAATATACTACTATCCCACTTTGAAACAGTTGAGTGTCATTGGGTAATAGGTAATCATGGTGCTTTAGGTGGTAGAAGTCGTAGGGATTACAACCCAGAAAGCAACGCAGATAGAATGCTTGGTAAGATTCTAGAAACTATGTTCAAAAATGAGCCAAGAATGAAGTTCCATATACCAGAAAAGAAGTGGTATACAATAGCAGACTTAGGTGTCAAAGCTAAGTTCTTTTGTTTTCATGGAGATAACATACGAGGAAGTATGGGCTTACCTTTCTATGGTTACAATAAAAAAATATTAGGTTGGAAAGCCTTAGCTAGTGCAGAGTTAATGGAAGAATTTACACATGCTGTATGTGGACACTACCATACACCTACTTCCTTATATCTAAATGATGTAAGGCTATGGGTTAATGGCTCAACAGAAAGCCATAATGGATATGCACTTGAACAACTAGCTAGTATGGGTAGACCATCTCAGTTTTGTTTATTTGTTAAACCTTCTAAAGGGGTAACAGCAGAGTATTTAGTAAACCTAGAAGGAGAGTAATGATAGAAACTATATTCCAATGGTTGTTACTATTCTTAGTAGGCGTATTAATAGGAAAAAATATATAAGGAGATATTGTGGACAAGGAAACACATAAGAAATTAATTAAAGATTTTCCCAAGAGTGTAGTTAAACCTGCACCTAAAGGAAAATTTGGGGACTATGTCCCTCATCACATATATACACAACGGCTTGTTGATGTTATACCAGGTAAATACAACTTCTCTTATGAAGTAATTAGAGGTAAGGATAACTCTATAGTAGGTGCTAAATGTAAATTAGAAATAGATAAGCTAGGTGTAGTAGAGGAAGTCGGAGATGTTGATATGAATGCACTTAAAAGAAACATCACCGAAAGCGAGATACTTAAACTAGCAGTATCAGATGGAATCAAAAGATGTTGCATGAGATTTGGAATAGGCTTAGAGCTGTGGACAGGTGGCACTACAGAAGAGGAACACTATGCTAGTGATACTTCTGAAAAAAAAATAAAAAATGATGCGGTGAAACCAGCCTCAGCTCCAGTAAAATCGGATGCAGATAAGTCGCAGGTTTCCCTTTCTCCTGCCGTTAAGACCGAGGCTTCTTCTGCATCAGCAGATAATCCAATAGCATTATTAGAGGAAGCTAATTTTCCATTGAAAGGTGTTACACATCCTAATGGAGAACTAGCTATTGATGAGGATGGACTATGGTGTGTATGTAAGGGGGTTGTAAAATATATACCTGATTCTGAGAAGACATCCGCTAAAGGACCAGACTTTAGATGTAGTAAAATGGGTCAGTGTGATGCAGGAGATACTGTAGATGGTAAAGTATTTGCTAAGTCTTGGTGGATAGTAGATTTCAGGAAAGAAACACCGAAGGCTTGGATTAACTATGTTCAAGCACTCAATGGCGTAGTAATGCCTAAAGCTAAAAGCATGGATGATATAAAAGAAAACGAAGCTCCCTTCTAATAGTGATTAAATATTACAATGGAGATTGTTTAGAAGTAATGAAAGAATTACCAGATAGTTATATTGACCTATGTATATCTAGTCCACCATATAATATCTATAAGAAATACAACACATATAAAGATAACAGATTAGATTATATTGATTGGCAGATAGAAGTATGGAATACTGTTTGTAAAAAGTTAAAAGACAATGGACATTTGTTTTTAAACATACAACCTACTAGGAATAATTATTTTATGCCTTTCGAAATAGTTTCAAATTTAGAATGGCAAGTTCAAAATATATTTATATGGAATAAATCATTACTTATAGATGGATATGTTAAAGGGCAGAGCTTTGCACCTAGAAGTAATAGATACATAGCTAATGGTTGGGAGTATGTATTCCATATCACTAAAGAAGGTAATACAGATATAGACCAGAAGACAAGTGAGGTTCCATATAATCCTAAATGGGCTAAACAGAATCAAAAAAGATATGGATATACACATAGACCAACAGTAAATAGTTGGTTTATACCTTATGAAACTGTTAGTAAGTCAACAGTAAATAAATTAAAAGGTAACAAAAAACATCCTGCAATATTTCCAAAACAATTAGTAGAACAATGTATAAAGATATCTAGTCTACAAAGTGGAATCATACTAGACAACTTTATGGGAACAGGAACAACAGGTCTTGTTGCAAAAGAATTAGGTTTTGATTTCATAGGAATAGAGATAGATAAAGATTATTATGAATTTGCAAAGGGAAGATAAAGTGTTTCTTGTTACATGTATAGATTGTTACAAAACCTACTGGCATAGAATACAAGCATATAGAGGTATGTGTAACCAATGTGAAAGGGCATTCGGAGAAAGGATGAATGATGTCTCAAGAGAAAACAATAGCTGAATTACTTATAGAAAATAGAAGAGGTGTATGTGGTACAACATTCTTACAACATTATATCCCAAGATTTGGTGGTCATATATTTAATTTAAGACATGAAAAGAAATGGGATATAGTTAAAGAGCGTTGTGATTTACACGAGCATAAAAACACTCAATGGAAATATAGATTAATAAAAAGTGATACAACAAACTACAATGTAGAAGAAGGTCAAACTTATTCTTTTAATCTAAACTAATTATTTACTGATTTGTTTTTTAGCGTATGTCTTAACTACTGCTAATGCAGCACCACCACCAGCTAATGCAGCTAACTGAATTGTTTCAGCTTCTACACCAACTAGAGGAGCAACTGTTAAGGCACCAATAAAGGCTTCAACGAATGTCCAAGCTGTTCGCTCAATCATATCTTTTAAGTCTTCACTCATCTTATAACTCCATGCTTCGTTCCAAGGGGTCCACGCCACATCCTTCTTAAATGTCCCATCAGAGTTTCTTGTTCTTTTAAATTTTACAAACATTAGTTTATTAACCTTCCTTTAAGCATAGCATTACCTGTTAATACATTCCCATTAATCTCTTGTAATTTCTCCATTACTGTGCTTGTAAGTATTACATCATCAGTTGATTTATTAGATAGTTCTTTTTTATTTAATAGTTTATCAATAGTGGTATATTCAATAGTAACTTCTTTCCCTTGTAGTAATTGATTAGCTACTTTAGAATACATTTTTTTATAAGCGGTGCCACTATGACCTATGAAACCATCATCACTTAAGTCTAAGTCTTGCTGAGTCTCTCCTACTATCAGGCAACCAGAGGTATGCTCGTCTGTATTCCCACTATGAATTAATATATAGGTAAAGTTAGGTACATCTTGTATATGTAACATACCATAGTGTGCATTCTTATATCTATCAGAATACTTAGCATGAAAACCACCAGTCTTTCTGAACTTAATATCATAAGTTCCTTCAGGTATACAAGTCTCATGCATTACCTTTACTGCTTGGTATTGGTCTTCTAATGTATAACATTCAAAAACACCATTTATAAACAGCATCCCATTAGTTGCGTCTTTACCGAACTGTGTTCTTATTACTTGTAGCTTCAATTTCATCCTCGCTTTCTAACCAAGAGATATGAACTCTTGAACCATCATTAAGTAGAATCCAAACATGGTCCTCCTTATCTATGTCCATACCTACAATTACATATAGTTATATTAGTATAGCCGTTTTCATGTTTAAATGTTTCACAATTATTATCTACTACTATTTTTTTTGGTTGCATTGTTAGTTTTATCCTTCCTGAATCCTATGGTTAATAACCATATAACTAATGTAATTAAAGTTGCAAGACCTGTAATCTGCTGGGCACTCCCAGTAAGCGTAAGGGTCGCAATTACCAAACCTACGAGTGTCCAGCTTAAATTTAAAGTTTCTTTAATTATCTCTATAAACCAGTTCCATATTTTTTTTAACATTATGATTTCCTCATTATAAATGCTGCCATACTAGCTATTCTAGTTAAAATAACTGGGACTACAACTTCTTGAGCTTTTTCCTTCTGGTCATTAGTCATGTCAGAACCTATGTTACTTATACTTATCTCTTGTATATTTATATCAGTTAAACTTTCTATAGGATTTTCTATAAACTCTTCAAACTGTACCTCAGTAACAACATCAGCAAGTGTATAGTTTTCTACATCCTTATTTTCTACAGCTCTCTCAACATATTCTTCAACAGCAGTAGCAACTGATTCATCTTCTTTAACAGCTTCAGCAATAATCTCAACATCTTCAGCTTCTACTTGTAATACTTCAGCAACAACTTCAACCTGTTCTTCAGTAAGTTCTTCTATCTCTTCAATAGCTTCTTCAACTACAGCCTGTACTACCTCCTGTGTTTCCTCTGTGGCTTGGGATAGATTTTGTACACCAATATCATTAACTTCTTCTAAGACTTCAACAACTTCTTCTGTTTCAAGTTCTTCAACATACTCTTCAATAACTTCTTCAACTTCTTCTTCAGTAAGTTCTTCTTCAACTACAGGTATATCAATAACTTCTTCTAATTCAGCAACCTCTTCTTCAATTACTTCTTCAGATAATACTTCTTCTTCATCATCTTTTGTATCGAATATATTAAGTATTTCGAGTACAGTCTCTTCAACTTGTTCTTCATCTTTATAAATTTCAACTTCATCTTCAAATATCTCTTCCTCGATATCAGTTGTATCTTCAATAAGTTCATCTTGGACCTCCTTTAAGTCTTCTATTACATCCTCTGGGTCTGGAGGAAATATATCATTAGCTATTAATACATCTATTAAGTCTATATCTTCTTCAATAATAATTACTTCTTCTTGAAACTCTTCTAGTTCTTCTATGTATTCCTCTACCTCAAGGATTACTTCAACAAACTCTTCTAGTTCTTCCTCAGATAATTCTTCAATGAACTCAATTTCTTCTTCCAAGAGTTCAAGCTCCTTAGCATCAGACTCCATCTCCTCTTCAAGAGCAAGTATCTCTTCTTCAGTAAGCTCAATGACTTCAGGTTCTTCAACTTCATCATCATCTGCCACTTCAAGTACATCAGTAATGTCAATAGAAAGCTCTTCTTTTTCTTCTTCATATTCATATTCATCCTCTTCATATATTTCAATATCACAATCACCTCGTTCAATCTGAGCATCAGTCATCTCACAACCATACTCTTCTAAGTTAGCTAATCTCTGATTATCTCTTTCAACTGTGCCATCTTCAACTTCATATTCTTCATATTCAGCTTCAGTTCCATCATCCATAATAACTGTAATTACAGGTGGAAGTGTCGTAGTTGTAGTAGGTGGTGGAGGTGGTGGAGGAGGAACAGTTGTAGTTGTTGTAGTAGGGGCTGGTGCAGTATATTTATAATATACATCATCTATCAACCACCAATCTTGTAGGTTATCTGAAGCTCCTGGTATTACTATTTCATTAATAGTTGTGCCGCTCGGTGCAGTCACCACTATAGTTGCTGTGCTATTCTCTACAGTTTGAGGGTCTGCAGCATCCCAAGTATTAATAAAGTTTATTGTTGAAGTTGTATCATCATCATAGTAGACAGTAGCTGTACCTGTAGATTCTCTAGCACCATATCTTAAACCTACTTCAGTAATTGGTTTAGTTTCAGAGTTAGGGAATGCAATAGTAAGTGCATCTGTTGAGCTGCGTAATCCAATCTGGTATCTATCTGCTCCATAGTATTGAGAACCATGGCAATCCATGTCTTCAATGTTGATGCTTCCAGGAGCTTGACTGTTATTGCAATCAGCTTCGGCAGCAACGCTACTATCGTTACCACCATAAACGAAAGTAATATCTTCATTAATTTGTTGGTTATCAAAACCCTCAGTTACAGTAGTTTGTTCTGTTTCTTCTGCGTATACAGGTATCGGAAATATTAATGCACATACTATAAGTATTCTTGATAATTTATTAACCACCGCAGTTACAGTTGCCACAACAGTCGCCCATTATCCACCTACCTTAAATAATATCTCTCTAATTACTTCTTCTATTACTAATAAATTTTGATTAAAACCACTGATACTATCTTGGTATGCAGCAACTTGTGCATTCAATGTAGCTACTTCTTGC
>PBPX01000046.1 GCA_002724835.1 Actinomycetota bacterium
AAATTCAATGGAAGATATGAAGAGAGATGGTAAGAATCCAGCTAACTGGGATTTAGATCCAAACACATATCCTCATAATACTCTTATAGATCAAGTAATGAACCAAGCTAGATCAAAAGCTTGGGCTAAAATTAATGATCCAACTCATCCAGCTTATGAAAGGGTCATGAAATTAAAATCTGAGAAGGATGGTAAAGATTCTAAGACAAGAGATAATAGACAAGAAATCTTAGATCTTAGTTTTCCAAATAGAACCGTAGATCAATTCCCTAAGAACTAAATGGCACATACTAAAGTAACAAAAACACACTCCCAAAATACGGGAGTTGCGAATACATTTAGCTACTCAGGGAGTTTTGATGTATTCAAAGGTAGTGAGGTAGTAGCAACCTTAGATGGTACAGCATTAACCTTCACCTCTACTACTATAAATGAATCCGCCTCTCCACGTGAATATACTGTAGATACATCAGCCAAGACAATACATATTGGTGGTGCTGATTTATCTAGTGGTACGATAATAATAAGACCTCAAACAGATATGGGTGCCCCTACACCAAGGGCAAACTATACACCTGGTGCGTCTATTACATCTGAAGATCTAAATAATAACCAGCTCCAACTCATGCGTAAAGCAATGGAGTATGACGAGACTAAGATGTCATCAACTGGTGACAGCATGTCTGGTCACTTGACTATGGAGGCAGCACAGACAATTATATTTGAAGGTGCAACAGACAATGATTATGAGACAACTCTTACGGTTACTGATCCTACTGCTGATCGTACAATTACTCTTCCTAACGTAACAGGAACAGTAGTAACAACAGGAGATTCTCAAAGTGTAGCAACTGGCATGATAGAAGATGATGCAGTTAATAATGATAAATTAGCTAATTCTATTGTTTCATCTATATCTGCTAACACAGCTAAAGTTACAAACGCAACTCATACAGGAGATGTAACTGGAGATACTACATTAACTATTGCAAATGATGCAGTTACATCAGAAAAAATAGATGATGGAACTATTGTTGATGGTAATATAAATGCATCTGCAGCTATTGCACATACTAAACTTGCAGCAATACCTGATGGTCAAATTCTTGTAGGTAGTGGTTCTACTGTTCCTACAGCTGTGGCTATGTCAGGTGATGCTACTATATCAAACTCTGGTGCAGTAACTATAGCAAATGATGCTGTAGAAATTGGTATGATAGGTTGTGAACAGACAACTATAACAGACAGTGATTCTCATCTTCCTACATCAGGAGCTGTTGTAGATTATGTAGCAGCACAATTAGAACCATTTGGTGGTTTTGAAGTTATTGATAATAGAACTAGTTTCCCGAATACTGTACCAGCATCTGGTGTTGTTATTAGTATTTTGGATGCAAGTGGTATAGTATTTGATTCCACAAGTACACCAGATGCAACTAATTGTACAGAAGTAGATGGTACAGCTGTAACAATTCAAGCTGCTCCAGATGCTTTACAAGGCAAAACAATCGGTGCTGGTGTTGGTATGTTGGTCTCATATTCAGGATCTGGAACCAATTATACTTTCCATAGATTATTAGCTAAAGATTCAGACGTAGAACAACTCAGTACAGATATAGAAGACTTTAAAGCTAGATATCGTGTAGGTACTAAGACAGGAAATAGTGATTCATCTAATGATGATGGAGATTTATTCTTTGATACAGGTGCCAACAAGATGTATGTGTACGACGGTGCATATGACTCTGGTGGTGAATGGAAAGAAGTTGCAGCAGTTGGTGATTATAAGATATTAACGATTAAAGATCACGATCAAGAAGTCGGTGGATCAGGACCAACATTTGGTTCTAATGTCGAATTCGATTTGTTTGATGATTCAGCAGATGCAAGTATTACAAGTGCACAGCAATTAATTGTCAGTTTAAATGGTGTTATCCAGAAACCTAATTCATCATACAGTGGAAGTATGGAAGGTTACTGTTTGAATGATACACACGGTATTAAATTTGCTACTGCGCCGCCTAGTGGTTCGACAATGTTTGTAACACTAATTGGTGCGTCTACAACTGTTAATGTACCAGCCAATGACTCTGTCACTGCTGCTAAAATTGACGATGGAGCTATTGTAAATGCCGCGGTTAACGCTGCTGCAGATATTGCTGGTAGTAAGTTAGCAGATGACTCAATTGCTGAAGTTAAACTAGATATACATAACGCCCCTACTGGAACAGATAAATTTCTTAAATATACCAGTAATGGTATGGAATGGGTAGTACCTAGTTATGCAACACCATTAACTTTAGTAGATGAAGATAATATGTCTTCTAATAGTGCTACTTCAGTTCCTAGTCAACAATCAGTAAAAGCATATGTTGATACTTCAGTAGGTTCTTACTTACCTTTAGCTGGTGGTACAGTTACTGGAGCTTTAGTACTTCAAGATAGTGTTGGTGCAACAATTACAACAGCTACATCAGCTTCAAGCCTTACTTTAGATTTTGGTGCTTCAGTACATCATCAAGTAACCTTTGGACATAATATAACTTTTAATGATCCTTCTAATGAAGTTGTTGGACAATCAGGTTCGATTATACTTATACAACCTTCTAGTGGTGGTCCTTATACTGCTGATTTCAGTGATGCCGCTTGGAGGTTTACAGGAGGTACTGCACCTACTCTAAGTACAGCAGCGAATGCAGTCGATCGTATTGATTATCTAGTAGTTGGTGCTGGTAATATACATTGTGTAGCTAGTTTAGATGTGAAGTAATATGGCTTTATTTAATAGTATACGAATGGGTGCCAGCGGAGCTGAAGGTGCCTATGAGATTGAAAGATCTTTAAGATTTAATTCAGCAGATGATACCTATCTTGAGTTCACCCCCTCAAGTACAGGTAATAGAAAAGTATGGACTTTTAGTTGTTGGCTCAAAAGAACTAAGTTAGGAACTAATACTGATTATCTTTTCAGTTGTAATAGTGTTTCAGGAAATAATGGGATAGCAGCTTTATATTGGTATAATTATGACAACACCGATGATCTATCCACTTATTTTGATACTCCAAGTTCAGGTGATCCGTATGGTAGGGTAATAGATGATAGTAGAATATTACGAGATACGACAGCATGGTATCACCTCGTATGGCAAGTAGACGCAGCTAATACTACTCAAAAATTATGGGTAAATGGTGAAGAACAGACTCTTCAGTCTAGCAAGAATCCACCTAATGTTGATTATGGGGTAAGTTTCTCAGGAAACTTGATGAGAATTGGTAGATCATCATTTGGTAGCCAAGTATTTAATGGTTATATAGCCGAAGTACATTATTGCGATGGTCAGAAATATCAAGCTTCAGATTTTGGTGAGACAGATTCTGATACTGGTCAATGGATTCCTAAAGAAGTAGATGGGTTGACTTATGGTACAAATGGCTGTTACCTAAACTTCAGTGATAACAGTGATACAACTGCTACTACATTAGGTAAGGACTACTCAGGTAATGGAAATAACTGGACTCCTAATAACTTCTCAGTTGCAGCAGGTACAGGTAATGATTCACTAACAGACACTCCTACAAATAATTACTGTACTTGGAATCTATTGGATTATGTCAATGGAGGTTTCGGTACTTCTTGGGGAGCAGGTGCAAGAACAGCTAACGGTGCTTTAGAGATGACAGCTAGTGGTAAAAATACCCTATGGCATGGAACATTCTTTAAAAATAGCGGGAAGTGGTATTACGAATCTACAGGTTGGAACCATGACCAAATAAAAGGTGGTTGGGGACGTTCAGCAACTTCTGCTGGTACTGAATTTTTAAATGCTAACTGTTTTACTTTAAATCAAAATGGTCAATATCAATCTAATTCACCTACTGGAACAGCAGGAGGAACTACCTATGGAGGAAGTATCTCATCTTCAGATGTTATTGGATGTGCTATAGATTTAGATAATTTAACTGTCGCATGGTCTAAAAACGGTCAGTGGGGTGATGGATCTGGTAATTGGGATGAAACCTATGACAATGCTAGTAAGATTTCTATAACGGCTGGGTATTGGACACCAACACATATACATGGTGGCTCAAGTGCAGGTCAATGCTTTGCAAATTTTGGACAAAGACCTTTGACAAATGATCCTCCATCAGGTTTTAAAACTTTATGTGCTTCAAATATATCTACACCAACAATCAAAAATCCTACTGATTACTTTAACACTGTAACTTATACTGGTAATAATGCGTCTAATGATATTACTACAGTTGGATTCCAACCTAATTTAACTTGGATTAAACAACGAAATCAAGCAGAAAATCATTTTATAACTGATAGTGTTAGAGGAGCTGGTGTACAGCTTAGAGCAGCGCAGCAAGATCAAGAAAATGATGATTCAGCTACATTTGATGCATTTCTATCAACTGGATTCTCTTTAACTGGTACAGGCCCAGCCAAACCTCAAGTTAATGATGATACTGATAGTTATGTAGCTTGGAACTGGAAAGAATCAGCAACAGCAGGTTTCGATATAGTTGCTTATAACGGAGATGAAGATGATACAATATCTCATAATTTAGGCGTGTCACCTGAATTCATGATTATTAAATCAAGAGAATCATCAAATGATTGGATGATTTGGCATCATAGTGTTATTGATGCAGATAATAAAGTTTTGAATTGTAACAATGGTGACGGAGTATCAACTTCAGGTAGTAATACTTTTATTAAGTCATCTAGCGGTGGCTCATATAATGTTAGTAGCTCTACCTTTAAACTAGGTAGCTCTGCACTTGTTCAAGATGGCTCTAGTAATGACTATATTGCTTATCTTTTCGATTCTGTAGAGGGATATTCAAAAGTAGATACCTATATAGGTAACGGAGATTCAGACGGAACTTTTGTTTATACTGGGTTTAGACCTGCTTGGATATTATTAAAGCATTCGAATAGTTCAGAACATTGGTATATTTATGATAATAAAAGAAATACTGGTAATCCATTAAATTTGGAATTAAATACTAGTACCACTCAAGATGATGGAACTTTTATTGGACCAGATTTTCTAGCCAATGGGTTTAAAATCAGAAATTCTAATAGTGCCTTTAGTACGAGTGGACAGATATATCTATACTTAGCTTTTGCTGAGAACTCCTTTAAATACGCTAATGCGAGGTAAAAATGGCATTTAAAGAAACAGATCACAACAAAATAATACCTCTTGATGTGCCTTTTACTCACAGAGGTATCAAGTATCCAGCTAATTGGCTAAGGCTAACAACACTGGATGAAAAGAAGGCAATTGGATTAGTGGAGGTACCAGACTAATGGCACTAACAGAAGTAAACTCATCTGGACTTAAGGATGGAGAAATCGTTAATGCTGATATCAATGCTTCAGCAGATATAGCTGGTAGTAAAATAGCAGATAATGCTATAACTCTTGATAAGATGGCAGGACTTGCTAGAGGTAAGATTATTTATGGTAATTCTTCTGGAGATCCTGCAGCTTTAACAGTAGGTTCTAATGGACAAACATTAGTATCTGATGGTACTGATATCTCATGGGGAGATGCCTCTGCTGGTGCTACAGGTGCTGGATCAGATAAGATATTCTGGGAGAATAGTCAAACAGTAACTCAGAACTACACCATTGGAGATTCCTTTGGAGCTGCATGCAACGCTATGTCTGCAGGACCGATCACTATTAATAATGCAGTGACGGTAACTATAAATAGCGGAGAAACCTGGACAATCGTATAAATTATGCCAATAACAATTAATGGAAGCGGTACCGTCACAGGTATAACTGCTGGTTTAACAGCGGCATCAATGCCAGCAGGTTCTGTATTACAAGTACAGCAAACAGTTTTAACGAATGCAATTGAGGAGGCTGTTGTCAGTAATACTTACGAAGATATAGCAGGATTCACCTGTAATATAACTCCTCAGACAGGCTCAAAAGTTTTAGTTTATTACATAGCTAATACGTCTACTACAAGTGGTCAGTATAATTGCAAGATCCAATTGGTTAGAGGAAGTACAGCAATAGCACAGGGTGATCAGATCGGTAGTAATAGACAAAGAGCGACTACTGGTCAATGGAGTCCAGGCGATGCTTATCACATACTCCCACAAAGCATGATGTTCTTAGACGCTTCACCTGGCGGTGATGGTAGCACACCAATAACTTATAAGTTGCAATGGACAGACTCTTATGGCCAGAATCTAAATTTAAATAGAATGGATGGAACTGCAGATACTACTAATGATTTTAGTCAGGTTTCTTCTATAACATTACTGGAGGTAGCAGCATGACATTAAAACTAAACGGTTCCTCATCAGGAAGCGTATCAATAGATGCTCCTGCTACTACAGCAGGTGGAGCAGATAGAACACTTACTTTACCTGATGATTCTGGAAATGGTGTAATAAAAACAAGTACTTATCCTTCTTCACTTCAAGTATTAGAAGAATTTGGTAGTCCATGTGACGGATCAGTAATAGCTACCTCAAATGGTGATGTTACTTTTCCAAATGTAACAGCTGCTCAAGTTAATACTGGTAGTTATGAAGATGTTAATGGCTCAGTTCTTGCTTATAACCCTCCAACAGGTACAACACAAGTACATTATTCGTTTGATTATTTTACAGCCGAACAAAACGATCCTCAGTTAGCACATTGGAAGTTATTTTTAGATTCTGATGAAGTAACAAAAGCTAGAAGAAGTTCAAGATTTATTGATTCGTGGGCAGGAAATCAGGCTTTTAGATGGGTTTTTAATATAGGAGGAACTGCAGATACAACAGTAGGTCGAGTTACTAGTTGGACTTCAGCTAAAACAATGAAACTACAATGGAGAGAATATGGTAGTTCTTATAATCCTAAATTACATGAAACCGTTTATTGGGATGGTACAACTGGTGCTCATTTAGCAATGCCAACACTCAGTATTAAAGCAATCGGATAAACATATGAGTACNATNAAAACAACGAATATTACCCATGGNAGTAATTCAGGTACAGCTAACTTAGTGTTGGCTAGTGATGGAGGTATTACTTATGCTAANAAACCTGCATTAGGAAGACAAATATTAGAACAATTCTTTACTCCGTGTGATGGATCAGTTATAGCAACATCGGCTGGTAATGTTACTGTTGAAGATACAGATGCTGTACAACACTTAACAACTAGCTTTGTAGATGCAACTGGGTCAACTATTTCTTATACTCCACCAGCAGGAACCACTCAAGTAATTTATGAGTTTTATGCCCAAGTATCAAGAGGAGATGGACATGCTATAAGTCATTGGAAATTTTTTATAGATAGCGATGAAGTAACTGACAATCGTTGTACTATCTCTTCAACTAACATGGAAGATCGTGTACCATTTAAATGGGGAATAAATATAGGAGGTTCTGCAGTAACTGCTACTGGACGACTAGCTTCTTGGACTTCTGCAAAAACTCTAAAATTACAAGCTAGAGATTATCACTCCAATCATGAAGCAAGAATCCATTCAACGGAATATTGGGATGGAGATGGTACCGATCAATTTGTTAGACCCTGTATAGGTATTACAGCAATCGGATGATAGAAATACCTAGTGCTAATCTACCCAAGGCACTAGATGTTCCTCAGATGTACTTTAAACCGCCTACAGCGAACGTTCCATCGTATAAACCTATGGTTATACCCCCAGCCGATTTGGAGCGTCCTAGAGACACTGAGGCGGAACCTACGACGGAAGAGCCAGCACCCCCTAAATTACAGATTCCTGTATTAGATATACAAATGCCAATACCTGAAACAGCGGTAGTGGTAACGGCTGTAACAACAGCTGTAGTGGCAGTGGCAACCACCTCTGTTACACAGACTTTATTTGAACCAATTAAAAAGAAAGTCCAAAAACAACTCCAAGCTAGAGTGAATAAATGGAAGGAAAACCGGAAGAAAAAAAAGGACTCCTCGGAAAGCTAAAAGATGCTGCTGAGGACCAAGAACACCAAATCCAGATCCTTGGAACATTCGTCAGACTAGGCGTTGTTGTTTGGTCCGGATTTATAATAACAATGAATTACGTTGAGTTACCCATGATAAAGAAAGCTGGGAACTCGGATATCACGTTCGTAGCTTCAGTATTTACTGGTGCCCTAGCTACTTTCGGCTTATCTACAGGTAATTCTAAAGATAAAGGTACACCAGTCAACTGTCCTATGGTAAAGAAAAAGGAAGAATGAAAAAATGGCTATTACTCTTCCTACTAGCATCACCCATGGTAGCGAGAGCCGAACTAGTGACTCCTCAATTCACCCAGGGGTCGATGAATTCAACAACGACAACAACTCAAGATATAGAAGAAGATATAACGATAACAA
>PBPX01000002.1 GCA_002724835.1 Actinomycetota bacterium
AACAGCAGGTTTAGCAATAGTGACAGTAGATAGTAATAAATTTATTGAAGAATATGGTTTTGATGGGGGAGCATTTATAGAGCAACCAAGAATGGAAGTNGCACTTAATGANAGCTTAAGTGAGATTNCAGTTGGAAATGTAAAAGTATCTGGTTTTTCATTTGGNCTACTATTTGGTGACGAAGGAGAAGACTTNCAGCAAGAAATTGGNGGTTTATTNGCNCANGCNTTTGTAATCATTCTCGTAGTTTTGAGTTATATCTTCTTTATGAAAGGAAGATCATTTAACANAAAACCNCTTNATATATTAAGAAGATTTATAGCNNTTTCATTGATGGCTTTTGGAATTGCTGGTGTNNTAANACCTTTAGTTAGNGANATAGAGACACCTTTNTTAGCNTGGATGCAATTAGATGATCCACTATTGGGCAGGATGATTCCTTTATCTGTATTTACATTAGGATTTTTATTGAACTCTAGAAGAAGAACTTCCAGTGATTTATTTTTAAGTTTAGGAGCTATATTATTGTCAATTGGTTGGATGCAGGGTGCTGGAACAATTCTTGGCCCGGGTTATCTAGATATAATTGGAGCTCCAAACCAAGTTTCACAAATCGCGCCAATAATTCTTATTGGTCTTGGTGTAGATTATGCTATTCACTTTAACTCAAGATTCAGGGAAGAAATTGGTTCAGGAAATACTGTAAACGGAGCTACTTCATCAACTTTGAAATCTGTAGGAATCGCTTTAACCTTGGCAACTCTTGCAACAATGGTAGGATTCTTGACCAATATTGTTTCTCCTTTACCTGAGCTAAAAGATTTTGGGATCCTTGTATCAGTTGGAATATTTTTTGCTTTCTTTTTAGTTATGACTTTTGTTCCAGCAATAAGGACATTGCTAGACAGAAGAGCAGAAAAAAAATCAAAAATAGATTCTGAAGCATTTACATCTTCAGGTGATAGTGTCCTCAATAGAATATCTGAAGCTAGTGGAATAATTCCAAAAAAATTAAAAGTTATAGCTTTAGCTTTATTAGTGACGGTTTCAAGTTATGGGTATATTAGTTTTTCCAATCTTGAAACAATTTTTGAATTTACTGACTTTTTACCAGAAGATAATCCAGTTGTTCAAACATTAGATTTGTTAACTGAAGAATTTGGAGGAGGATTTGGAGAGACAACGAGTGTTTTAATAGAGGGAGACGATTTGGCAACACCAGAAGTCCATAACGCTCTTATAGAATCAATTAAAAATCTAGCCGACAAAGAAAATATAGTTGTTTACGCAGGTAATGTTGCTGCTGAGTCTGTTGTAGGATCTATGGGTGAAATGCTTGTTCCGCAGCAATCAGGCCCCCCAGGTGCTCCTGCAGGACCCCCAGATATGGAATTAATAGGCGCTATGGCTGGTTACGGAGTAGACATTATGTCTGGTAAACAAGGTATAGA
The DNA here is from genome assembly GCA_002724835.1 of Actinomycetota bacterium. Taxonomy (GTDB): domain Bacteria; phylum Actinomycetota; class Acidimicrobiia; order Actinomarinales; family Actinomarinaceae; genus Actinomarina. Next base: position 1,453 of record PBPX01000002.1, read on the forward strand.
TGCATTAAACGTTAAAAGCGATGCAGATGTCCAAGGTTTGTATGAATTTCTGGTCGAAAAAGATTCTGAANCTTTCTTAGGTTCTATATATTTTGATGAAAACAATAAAATGACTGCTCAACAGGTAAGAGTTACTACTTCAGCAGGTTCACTAGGGGCTGCCCAATTAAGAGATGATATTTATGTAGCATTTGCCCCTTTAATAGATTTAGGCTTAGATGTAGCAGCAACCAATGATGCTATTGTCACACAAAGTGTAAGTGATTTAATTTCCACCTCACAATTTCAATCTTTGATATTTGCGATTTTGGCATCGATGTCTTTCTTAATAATTTACTATTTCCTAGATATGAGAAGACCATTCTTAGGTGTTATAACGATATTGCCAGTAATTGCAATTGTTATGGGCACTTATTTGGGTATGTATTATTTAGATATTCCTTTAAATCCTGTGACATCGACACTGTCAGGCTTAGCAATTGGTATCGGAGTTCCTTTTGTTATTCATGTTACAAATAGATTTAGAGAGGCACTTACACAAAATAACAATCCTGTTGAGGCTGCAATCACTACTTTGAGGACTACAGGAGGTTCTTTATTTGGATCAGCTTTTACTACAATGGCAGGTTTTGGAATTTTGATGACTTCAACTTTGAAGCCATTTCAACAAATGGGCCAGGTAGTTGTTGTTGCGTTAGGGTTTGCCTTAGTAGCTTCAATATTGATTTTGCCGACGATGTTGGTATTTTGGGCTAATTATCATAATCGCAAAACTGCCAAATCTTTATAGATTTACTTATTACTATTAATTAAGTGAATGTTGCTGAGTTAATAAAAGTAATAAACAAAATAACACCATTAGATTTTGCTTTTGATGATGATAAGGTTGGTTTATTAATAGGTTCTGAAGAAAATGATGTTTCAGGAATTCTTATTGCGCATGATTTAGAGAATGCTGTATTAGAACAAATAGATAAAGAAAATATTAATACTGTTATTACTTATCATCCTGCCCCCATCAAAGAAGTACTTAACGACAGAGGAGAATACATAGAAGAGTTGGTTGGGCTATCTATTGAGTTAGAAAAGAAAGACATAAATGTTATTTCACTCCATACAGCACAAGATGTAAGAAATAATGGAAATGCAGACACACTAGTTGAATTATTCAATATTAAGGATGTAGAGGTTTTTGCTAATACACATGAAGATTTTGGTGCAGGGAGAATAGGGACAATTGATCCAATTTCTAATATTGATTTTTTAAAATTAGTTGAGAAAAATTTAAATACAAAAATTATTAGAACAAATGCTTATTATGACAANATAGAAGTGATTAATAAANTAGCAATNCTCCCTGGATCAGGAACTCAATTTATAGATGAAATCATAAATGAAGCTGATGTATTTTTGACAGGNGACATCTCACATAGATATTTTTTATTAGCTGATGACAATANTTTAGGACTAGTACANGTAAATCATATATCAACAGAAATACCAGGTATGAGTAAGTTTGTAGATATATTAGCTAATGAATTGAATATCAAAGTTAAATATTTTTATAATAAAAATTATGAATGAACCTTTTTTACTTAGTAATTTGATAGATCTCCAAGAGATAGATAATGAAATTTATAAAATTGAAGCCCAAAAAGGNGGAAGTGATGATGTGATTTTACTTAAAGAATTAGAATTGCAATATAAAAAAGCAAATAATGAATTAGATGAGTCAAAAAATAATTTATCTGAATATTTTGCTCAATTAGAACAAGACGAAATAGAAACAAAAAATATAAAGCAAAAAATTGAAAATATAGAAGTCAAATTGAGTGATCAGTCTTTGGATCCAAATGAGCTAATTAACTACTCAAAACAAAAAGAATCTAGTAAAGAGCAATTATCAAAAATTTCAAAAAATATTGAGACACTTCAAAGTGAGAATCATGAAGAATTAAATGAAATAATAAAATATGAAGACACGATTGAAGANATTAAACAAAAATTAATCGATGTTTCAAAAAGAGTAAAAGAGGAATGGAAAGAATTAGATNTTAATTTAGCTGAATCAGAATCAAGAAAAAAAGAAATGCTTTTAACTTTTCCAGANGAATTTCAAAAATTATATGATGATTTAAAAAATAGTGGAGTCCAGGTTATTGCAGCGTATAAACTTGAAGATAACAAGTGTGGTTGTTGTGGGGTTGTGTTAGCTGAAGGTGAAATTGATGAAATTTCTAAGTCTCAATACCAACAGTGCCCATACTGTGATGGTGTAGTAGTTTGAGGCACCAAGTATTTTGTGATGGAGCATCAAGATCAAATCCTGGAGATGCTTCAATAGGTGTTTCTATTTTATTAGATGGTAAAGAAGTACATGCAATCTCCAAAAAGATTGGTATTGCAACAAACAATGAAGCAGAATACCAAGCATTAATTGATGGACTTAATTTTTGTATTGATAATTCTATAAAAGAAATAGATGTTTTTCTAGATTCGAATTTAGTTGTTGAGCAAGTAAATAAAAACTATAAAGTTAAAGCGGAAAATCTCAAAGTATTAAATTCTAAAGTAGATGAATTAATTGAGGAATTTAATTTTATTGAAATTAACCATGTTTATAGAGAAGAAAATAAAAGAGCAGATCAGTTAGCAAATATGGCATTGGATAAGTAGTGTTTTTTTGGCATATTGGTCTTTCTATATCTTTCTTTAGATACGTTTTTAAAGATTTTTCTGCAGATCTTAGATTTCTAATAGCTGGAGTAATTTTGCCAGAAATAATTTACATAAGTTTAAAATTATTGAACTTTTCAGAACTTTATTCACAAATTGGACACACTCTTTTATTTGCAATATTTTCATTAATTTTTGTAATGATATTTACAAAGAGAAATACAAAATTAAGGAGGAATTTTTTACTTATTGCAATAGGTGTTTTTTTTCACTTGTTATTTGATTTTATGTGGCTTAGGCAGGAAATCTTATTTTTTCCACTGCAATTTGAGAATAAAGACACATATACCTTCAACGCTTCGACTCTCTTTATTCAAGAAGTTATTGGTTTGGTATATTTGATTTCAAAATTGAATTCTAAACAAAAGATAAAACGTTTATTTAATGAAGGTATAATTTAATCTTTTCTGAAGAACATATTGATACTAACTAAAACCAGAAAAGTAGCGAAAGCATAGTTGAGCGTTTTTTGTGGTAGAGCAAAAGCTATATTGCTTCCAATAATAGAACCTATAATTCCAAAGATACCTATTATTATTCCTCTCTTTATAAATTCTCTNTNTCTTAACTTTGGTATAACTGCAGCAACNGAACTTGGAATTGCTGTAATTAATGAAACTCCTTGTGCGGCCAAATTTCCAATACCTCCAAAAAAGATTAGNAAAGGAATTCTAATTATTCCTCCACCNATACCTAGTAATCCTGAACCCANTCCTGAAAGAATNCCNATGAGNATATATAATAAAATATTTTCTTCGAATCTAGAACTAAAGTTAGTCCCAAAATACATTCTGTAAGCTGCAAACAGCAAAAGTACAGAGAACATTCTTTGTAAATTTTTAGAAGTTATAAATTTTGAAATTNTACTCCCTANNTANCCTCCAATTACAGCNCCAATAATTAGATACAAAACGTANNTTGAAATTTCTATACCATTTACTATATACGAAACTGCACTTGCACTTGCTACAAATACTATTGCAAGAGATGAAATNCCTGTGTTGATCTTAAAATCTTCCTTAGTTAAATAAGTAAGAAGCGGCACAAAGACAATTCCTCCACCTATTCCTAATATCCCAGAAAGCAATCCACCTATTAAACCGATTAAAAATAATTTAATCAATTTATTTTTTCAAAATTGGCAGTAGTTCTTTACCAAGGAGTTTGATTGTTTCTTCCTGATTTGTAGAAGAAATNTGTATTGTTACTATCTCTGATTCAAAATCACTGACTAAAGGATGATAAATTTCTTTTAATTCCTCAATGGAGCTTGCNCTNGAAAATTTAGACATTATTTCATCTTTAGGCAAACTATCAGCAGTCTCTCTTAACGCAGCAGGATCAATCTCTTGTAGTCTGTTTGGAGCTCTTAACCCCCTCCAAGACTTAAGTGCTTCCCATGCATCTTCATCATCTTTTGCAAACATTGTCCACCTATAAGTATGTAGTCTTAAGTTGTCTTTTTGAAGTTCTTTTGTTTTATTCTTTGCTGGGTCAATAACTTTTTCATAAGCATCTTTTGGATCCTTAACACTTATCATTACNCCATCAGCNTACTCTGCAGCTAAANTTGCTGACTTAGGNCCACCTGCAGCCATCCAGATTGGAATATGNTTTTTAGGAGGGGAGTANAGTTTTGCTTGTTTAGTTTGGTAAAANTCCCCATCGTAATTTAATTTTTCTCCATCTAAAAGCCTTCTTATTATTTCTAAAGATTCACGCATTCTATTTGCACGCTCTTCATATTTTGGAAAATTGTATCCCAACGGTCCCTCATTAAGATTTTCACCAGTTCCAACGCCTAAATGAAAAGTAGATGAAGATAACCGATCAACTGTTGCAGAAGCTTGAGCAACAACTCCTGGGTGCATTCTCCACAGTGGTGTTGTAACACCTGTTCCTAGGTCCATATCAGGTATTGTCACCGCTAAGGCACCTAATGTTGACCATGTAAAGTTTGAAGCTGANTNATCATCAACCCATGGATGAAAGTGTTCTGATATCGTTACCATATCAAAACCAACTTCTTTAGCTAATTTAGCATGATCCATTAACTCTTCTGGTTGCCATTGTTCAGATCCTAAAAAGTAAGCAAATTTTGTCATGAATTCAGATTAACATTGTTNAATTTTAAGGTGGGTGCCTCATAAAGAGGCACCCAAGTTTTCATGAGACTATAAGCCGGATTCTGTTTACACACTGTGTAAGATAATCATCCATCTTGTATATTTGTTACCAAATATATCTAGCTACCTACCCGCAATATTTAGCCGAGCAAGCTAATTNCTTCTTGGTATTGCTCCGAGAGGGGTTTACAAGCTAATTTAATCACTTAAATTACTGGTGGTCTCTTACACCACCTTTTCATCCTTACTTATGTATATAAGCGGTTTGTTTTCTGTTGCACTTTCCGTCAATTTCTTGCCTGGGAGTTACCCAGCTCTCTGCTCTACGGAGTCCGGACTTTCCTCGATAAAATCGCGATTATCCGTCTCACAAGGTAACAATAGTATGATTTTTTAATGTTATGGAAAATTATTTATAATTTCTTCAATGTTTACTAAATTTAGAGGTCCTATAAATTTTTTTATAATGACCCCATCTTTAACTAGATGAGTTTCAGGAACACCAAATACACCTGAATCGATTGCCAATTTACTATTATTATCTACAGCATAAATAATATTTCCATATCCGTAGTTNTTTAAAAAATCTATTGAACTATTAACATTATCCTGAAAACTAACCATTAAAACAGAATTATTAAACTTTTCTAATTCTGCTAATGAAAGTAACAACTCATGTTCTTCAATGCACTCCAAGCACCATGAAGCCCAATAATTTATTATTAAAAAATTTTCATCTAAATCTATGTTTTTATTTTCTTCCAACGAGTACAAAGTTGAAGTGTTAACTTTTATNTATTGTTCAGTCTCATTTGAAGCAGTTAAATTACATGCTGTAAAGAATAATAAAAAAATTGATAAGAATTTAATTTTCATATCTTAGAAGCAACCTTTCAATAAGNTCCCTGTCTTCTTTGCTTAGTTTATTTGAAGATAATATATTTTCTAATAACTNAAGNCCCTCGTTTTTTGTTGATGGATCTTGAAGGTATATAATTCCNAAGTATGATTTAGCAATCAATGAATTATTATTGATATTTAATGATTCATTTAAATAATTCGTTGCAACTTCAGAGTTTCCAGACTCAAAAACCATCCAAGCTATTTGAGCTAAAGCGAAACTTTTTATTTCACTCTCGTCACTGTTTTCTGCTACATACATGTAATGGGGTAGTGCATTTGAATAATCTACCTCATCAAAATATCTATTTGCTAAAGCAACCCTCATGGGAAAAATATTAGGGTTTTCAAGTATTACAGCTTCCATCTCTTCATTTGTTACATCTTCTAAATTAGTACTAAATTGATTACCAACTTCTGAGTTGTTTTGAAGATTGATAAACAATACGACAGTAAAAGATAAAAACAATATCATAGAAAGGAGCCACTTATTCATTGTTTAATCTTTCTATAAAATAATAAAAAGAATATAAAACCTAAAAATAATGGAAAAATTATAAGTATCAGATTTTCATTTTGAGGATTTGTATTTATACGGTCTCCAAATCTAGATGTCCAATAATCCATTATTTGTTTGTCACTTAAACCATTATCAATTTGTTCCCTTAAAACAATTCGCATATCGTCTGCATATTCAGATGGAGAGTCAAAAAGAGTCTCACCTTGACAAACTGGGCATAAAATACTTTTGCTTAATTTTTCATATCTTGAATCTGGATCTTCAAAGAAAAATATAGGAGTAATAATAAGTATTGATAATAAAATAAGAGGAACTAATTTTTTCATTTTTTCAACCTGCTTATAAATGATAAAGAACTAATTGCTAAACCCATCCAAATAATGAATATTCCATAATTTTTTCTGAAAATTAATTTGAAATTATCATCATCAATAACTTTGATAGTTATATAGGTATCACTTTCTACATTTCTGAATACTGCAGGTGAGCTTATTGCTTGTTGTGTTGAATTTTTAAATATATTAAGAGATGCATTTTTAGTGGTGTTATTTTTTTGAATTGGAAGATTTATTACATTTTTTTCATTTTTTTGTACTTCATTAGGATTCAATATATTGAATTCTTGATTTCCAAACTGAATTGTATCTCCAGATGAAATTATAAGTTCGCTGCTATAGCTTTGCGATACATTCATAATTAGTCCTATTGCAAATATTCCTATCCCTAGATGAGCAATCTGACCAGTCCAATATGATCCTTGAAGTTTTGTTTTCTTAGCTTTANTTAAAANATTCTTTCCAATTATGACAACTAATAATATTGACCCAAGTACGGTTATAGCGAATTTAAATGAAGANCTGAAAAANAAAGTAAATACTATAGANAATATTATTGATAAATTAATTTCAAAATAATTTTCTTCTAACCAAGAAGTAATTTTTAGATTATTCTTAGTAATCTTTGTAGAAAATATCATAAGATANATTAATAAAAGCAGTATTGGTCCAACCAATATGTCATAAAAAGATCTTCCGATTGTTATTTGTTTTGAATAGATTGTTTCATAAAAAAGAGGATATATTGTTCCAATAAAAACAACAATGGCTGAANCGGCTAGTAGTAAATTGTTAGCTACGAANAACCCTGTTCTACCGAAAAAGTTTGTTACTTTTGATGATGATTGAAAGTATTCAATATTTTTAATTCCAATTATTAAAAATAGTAATGTGAAAAAAGTTAATCCTATTATTAAATAAGTACCAATATTTCCATTTGAGAAAGCATGTACTGATATAAGAACACCTGATCTTGTTATAAATGTTCCAAAAATAACTGATAAGAACATTAAGCATGATAAAGCATAATTCCAATTTAAAAGAGTAAACTCTTTAATTTGTGTTTTAGCTGAATGTAAAAATGCTGTAGCAAGCAGCCAAGGAATAAAGGATACATTTTCAACTGGATCCCAGGCCCAATAACCNCCCCANCCTAAAACTTCATATGACCAAGCAGCTCCTAATGATATTCCAGCTGTTAAAAATACCCAAGGCATGTAAGTAGATTTTTCTGCTATTTTTATCCATTCTTCATTTTTATTTTTATTAATTAGCTCACTAGTCGCTATAACAAATGGCAAAACTAATCCAACATAACCTATATACAATATTGGTGGATGTATTGCCATTAATGGATGATTCTGGAGCAATGGGTTTGGACCTCTTCCAGATAAAGATTCAACTAAATTTTGAAAGGGCAATAAAGTAAAATCAGCACAGCCTACAGATGCTAACTGAATACAGCCTGCGAAAGGCGACGAACTAAATATTGTGAAACCATTGAAGAAAATGATTATTAAAGAAAAAATTTTAATATCGTAAAGTTCATTATTTTTTTTATAAATTTTTATATATAGATAAAAATAAAAACTTAATACNAAATTCCAAAGCAAAATGGAACCATCTAGAGATCCCCATAAAGATGCAAACTTGTACAACGGTGGGGTAGAAGATGCAGAATAATTTGCAATATAATTTAAAGAAAAGTCATCCAGAAAAAGTCCAATTTCTAAAATGCAAAATAATAAAAAATGNANGAATAAATTAATTCTCACTAAGGATTCATAAAGATTTTTTTTATTTATAAATAAAATTACTAAAAGGTTAAGAAATGCTANCCATGTAATTAAAATACCAACAGATGAAATCATTTTGAATAATTTTCAACATCATAAGTTTCACCNTCTTCTGAAACATATTCATTGTCATGCTTCACAAGCATATCATCGGAGTAAAAAATATTATTTTCGAAATATCCATCTAAAATNACTCCCATTTCATCTTGAAATAGTTCTGGTATGAAACCATCGAATACAATTTTTATTGTTTTGTTACCATCTGTAATTTCAAANTTAGTTTCATCAATTGAACCTTTTGAAACCGATTCTGATACAACGAAACCTCCTAGTTTTATTCTCTCAGAAGAGATCGCTGTTATGTTTTCAATTGCTTCAGATGTTGTGTAATAGTAGATTGTATTGTTTGATGCAATTCTAATGCTTGCAAATACAATTAAGCTGATTCCAAAAAGAACTNACAATAANTTTTTTTTCACTTATTGTTAAATTTTAGCCCTTGTTTTTGGATTTAGATAATCTTCCCAAGTTTTGTCAGCATTAATTCTGAATTTTTTGGTTAAAAATACATGGACTAAAGTAACTAACAGAACGCTTATTAGCAATGTTGTTAGNATATCTGATGACATAGGTGCGTCACCACTTGCTACAGTCTCTTGACTTAATATTGATGCCTGTTGATGAACAGATCTCCACCAAATTACACTAAAATGCAGTATAGGTATTTGAATTACACCAAATATTCCTATAAATGATGAATTCTTAGCTGTTNTTTCTAAATCATTATTAAAGTTTCTTGATGCAAGATATCCAAGATAAACAAGAAGAAGTATGGCTGTAAGGTTTAACCTTGCATCACCCCATACCCACCAAGTTCCCCAAGTAAATTTTCCCCATACAGAACCTGCAATTAAAGTAGAGGCAGTAAAAATAACTCCTGATTTTGCATTTGCTAATGCTAAAGAATCATACTTTGGATTTTTTTTGACAAGATACAACAATGAATATATAAAAGTAAGTGTATAAGCTAAATAAGCTATCCAAACAGTTGGTACATGAACATAAAGTAACTTTGAGTATTGTCCCTGTGTTACGTCATAAGGNCCAAAGANAGANACAGCGATCCAGACNAACAAAGGTCCATAGAGCATCATTTTTCATTCCTNTCTAAATAAATGTTTGTAAATGAAAACATNAAAATNGTTATTCCTAAGTAGAGCATAAGGTATATATTAATTATTTCTTGATTTATCCCTAGCCAAATAGGGGCTATAAAAAATGAAAACGCCATATANATTGGAACTATAAGAATAAATTGAACAAATTTGTTATTAAAGGAAGTAAACATTTGAAAAATTATATTTACCATAACTGTATTTACTGAGAAAAAGATAATTGTAAGAATAAANTAAAGAACACTTGTCTTTACTGATGTATTTGTGAAGGCTGAATACAAAACGCTAAAAAGTANAATTTGTGGAAAATAGATAAAGAATTCTGAAGTGATTTTATTTATAAAGTATTCAGATCTAGTAATTCTTGCAAAATTTAATTCCCTTGATAGCTTTTGATTATCAATAGGATTCCTAATAGAAAATAATGTAGAAAAAAGTATCAAAAAGAGAATTTGAATAATAATGAATAAGTCTTCATCTATGGCAAACCTATTTTCAGCAAGGATAGGAAAAACAATTATTAGGACAGTCATAGTTGGGGTAATTAGATAAAGGGAAGAATTATTTCTAAACTCNGTAAATAGCTCTTTCTTGATTAAATATTTATTAAACTTCATTCAAATTAACCGTTTCTATATTCGTTAAAATATTTAGAGATTCTTGTGATGAAAGTATTGAGCACTTATTATCAGAAGATCTAATATTTAATAAATCTTCTAAAATTTCAATTCCTTCTTTATCTAAATAATTTAATGGTTCATCGATACATAAAACATCNGGATTTTTGATATCACAAATTGCTAATTCAGATCTTTTAATCATTCCGCTAGAAAAGTTTTTAATGGAGTCTTTTCTGTAATCTGTAAGTTTGAATTTTTNTAATTTTGAATTAATCGTTTCTTCATCGAGACTTAAATAATGTGTAAAGTAAGCTACATTTTCATCAAGTGTCAAATTTTCTAAAAGAGTAGGCTTTGGTGATATTTCTNAAATATCTAATTTATCTCTTGTGATTACAGAATCAAATAGATTGCCTTCAAAGTTATAGGAAATAAAATTAGATAGGGTTGTTTTTCCTGAACCATTTTTACCAATAATTTCATAATTTTTTTCATTACTAAGAGAAAGCGATAGATTTTTAATTACTATTTCATTTCCATAACCGATAGTTAGATTATTCGAATTTAAAAAAATATTTTTCACACCACTATTGTATTGAAGATAGTTTTTTATAAATCTCAAATGTTGTGATTACATCATCTTTAGCACTATGTGTTGGGGGTGTTACTTCAAAATATTCAGCGAGCGTGTTAAGTTTATGGTTTTCAACTTTATCTTTAAGGATTGACCTACTCAATGTAAGCGTATCTAATGTNTTATTTTCTAATTCNTTATCTAAATNATAATTTAAAAATTTTAGATCGAAATTATCTAAATTATGACCAACCAATGTTGAGNCACTCAAAAAATTTGTAATCTCATCGCTCATTTCTTTTATTCGTGGAGCATTTCTTACTTTATGATCAGTAATGCCNTGTATGTCTGAATTNTTAATAGTTTTTTCTGGTTTAAATAGTGAATAGAATTCGTCANTTACTTTATTGTTCTGAACTTTTAAAATATATATCTCAACTATTTCTGATTCCTCAGGTTCAAACCCGGTAGTTTCTATATCTAGAATGCAGAGAGTATTATTTTTATTCATTTTTGCATAATTCCCACATAGCTATAGCTCCTGCGCTAGATGCATTAATAGAATCAACACCATTCTTTGATTCTATTTTTAAGTTNTCACAATNTAGTTCATTCCAATTCTCAGAAATTCCATATTGCTCAGATCCAATAATTAAAGCAAAATTTTTTTCTGGTTTAAAATTGTTAATTAGTTTTTTAGCATCAGGGTTTAATAATATTATCTGGTATTTGTNCTTTAACAGGAGTTCAATNATTTTGGAACTGGTGTCACTNTATTTATTTATTGTAAATAAGTGCCCTATAGATGCTCTAATTACATTGGGATTATAAAAATCTGTTANTTCATCAGAACAAAATATATTTTGTATTCCTAAAGATTTCGCAGTTCTTATCATAGTTCCTAAATTTCCTGGTTTTTCTATTTGGTCCGCCACAAGAACCGGTCCTTCTATAGTATCTTCTTTAACTGACAAATTTTTCTGGAGGAATAGAGACATTAATCCATCTGGTTTGTCTCTATANGAAATTGNTTCAAAAGCTTTTTTTGAAAGAGTTACTATTCTTATATTTTTTTTATTGAAAGAGTCTATAAGTTCATAGTTATTTTNTCCTACAAAAAGCTCTTCACATATATATAAAGTATCTATTTGATAATCTGAAGAAACTAATAAATTGTTCTCTCTAAATCCTTCAGCTAAAGATTTTTTTTCAGATTTCCTTATTTTATTTTTTCTGAGTGAAATTAAAAATTTTAATTCAGGGTTATTTAAGGAAGTTATTGATTTATTTGTTGAAGTATTCATAATGAGTTATCTTCTTTTTGGGAACATTCTTTTTTATGCTACTAGCTTTTCCTTCAATTCCTGCAGTAACAAAACCTAATAATTGATAACTCTCAGGAATTTTTATTAAAGATTTTATTTCTGCACTTTTCATATTATGAGACCCTAAAAAACCACTTTTTAGACCTATTTCTTCAATAAGCAACATGCAATTCATCATTGCAGCTCCAGCATCTACATACCAATAGGGGACAATCCAATCAGATGATTGTGTAGAATTTTTTTTATCCTTCTCTGAGTAACGATCATGGTATGCTTTTTCATTTATCAAAATCAAGTAAATTGATAAAGAATTTGAAATCCATTTATTAAAACCTTTTTCAACATATGATTCTTCATTTGCTAAATAAGCAAGTTTGTTAATATTTTCTTTTTTTGATACATGAACAAACTCTATACCACGTGAGAACCCCGCAGTAGGAATTTTTATTGCATAATCAATAACTTTTTTTAATTCTGGAAACTCTTTAGTAGTTTCAATATAGTTTCTTACTATTTTTCTATTAGCTAATAAATTTTGAAGATAAGTTTCTTCATTAGCCATGATTAGTTGTTTAATATTGAATTAAGGACTGTATCTCCAACTTCAGAAGTACTCATTCCCATTTTACCTGCTGAAAGAGAATCCAACTTTTGAGCTGTTGAGATTATTGCATTTTCAATATCATCTGCATATTTTTCTTCTCCTAGTTGGTTAAGCATCATAGAAGCTGCAGCAATCGAAGCCAAAGGATTGATAATATTCTTTCCAGTATATTTAGGTGCAGAGCCACCAATAGGTTCAAACATTGAGACACCTTCTGGATTTATATTTCCACCAGCAGCAATACCCATTCCTCCTTGAATCATTGCTCCTAAATCTGTAATAATATCTCCAAACATATTGTCAGTAACTATTACATCAAACCACTCTGGATTCTTGACCATCCACATACAAACTGCATCGACGTGTCCATAGTCTGTTTCAATTTCTGGATAATTTTCTGCAACATCATAAAAAATTCTTTCCCATAAATCATGCGCATAAGTTAACACGTTTGTTTTTGCACAGAGTGTTATCTTTTTTCTACCATTTTGTTTTGCATACTCAAATGCATAAACAATACATCGATTTATTGCTTTCCAAGTGTTAATTGATTCTTGTGTTGCTACTTCACTTTCTGTTCCGTAGTGTATGTATCCTCCAGCTCCAGCATAGAGGCCTTCTGTGTTTTCCCTTACGACAGTGAAATTAATATCTTCAGGACCTTTGTTAGCAAGTGGAGTCTCAACACCTGGATACAGGACTACTGGTCGAAGATTAATATATTGGTCAAACTCTTTTCTTAAATTCAACAAGATACCTTGCTCTAGTATCCCTGGCTTTACATCTGGGTGTCCAATAGCTCCAAGAAGTATTGCATCACTACTTCCAAGCTCATCTAAATCTTTTGATGTTACTAATTCATTTGATTTTAAAAACCTATCACCACCAAGATCATTATTAGTAAAATTAAACTTTACATCATATTTTGTTTCAGTTTTTTCTAGTATTTTTACTGTTTCATTTATTACTTCTGGGCCTGTTCCATCACCTGGTAAAAGAGATATGTTGTAGTTATTCATTATTACTTATTAAGAGCATTTAGGAAAGATTCAACAGAACCTTGTACAACATCAGTTGAGACTGCTCTTCCTTGCTTTAAGTTATGGCCATCGTTCACAATTGTGACTATTTCGGCAGTTGAATCTGAGCCCTTAGTTATACTGTCAACTTTATAGTCAATTAGTCTTGCATCAGAATTTAAAATAGTTTTAACTGCTGTAAAAGCGGCATCAATCATTCCATCTCCCTCGGAACTTTCTGTTTTTTCTTCACCTTCTACATTTAATGTTACAGTTGCTGAAGCATATGCATCTTTACTATTTACAGACACTGAAATTAATTTAACAGGTGCTGAGTCAGTAGAAACTTGACCAACAATTGCAAGAAGTTCACTTTCAACAATCTCACCTTTTCTATCAGCTATCTTTTTTAATGTTTCAAAACTTGAATTAAACGACTCTTCATCAAGTTCAATATTTAATTTATCGAGAGCATCTTTAAATCCAGCTCTACCTGAGTGCTTCCCTAATACAATTTTTGCTTCTTGACCCACTGAATCAGGAGTCATGATTTCATATGTCAATTTATTTCTGAGGTATCCATGTTGATGTATTCCAGACTCATGACTAAAAGCATTCTTTCCAACCACTGCTTTGTTGTACTGAACTGGATAACCAGTTAATTTTGAAACAAGCCTTGATGTTTCTAATATCTCAGTTGTTTCGGCATTTATATCGACACCATATTGATCTTGCCTAGTTTTTACTGCCATTATTATTTCTTCAGTTGATGTATTTCCAGCTCTTTCACCTATACCATTTATAGCTCCCTCTATTTGTCGAGCACCTGCTGTAATTGCAGTCAAAGAGTTCGCTACAGCAAGGCCTAAATCATTATGGCAATGTGTAGAGATTATAATATCTTCATTTTTTCCTTTAACATCATCATAAACTCCCTTAAGCAACTCTAAATAATCAGATGGTGTTGCGTATCCTACAGTATCAGGTACATTAATTGTTGTAGCACCTTCTTCTACTGCTACTTTTAATATCTCAATAAGAAAATCTTTATCTGTTCTGGTTGCATCTTGAGCTGAAAATTCCACATCATCACAAAGTTTTTTTGCATACTTTACAGACTCTCTAGCATCTTTTAATACTTCTTCTTTAGTTTTTCTTAACATATGCTCCATATGTATGTCAGATGTAGAAGTGAATACATGAATCCTAGATCTATCAGCTACCTTTATGGCTTCCCAAGCTTGTTCTATATCATCAGCTACACATCTTGCAAGAGATGCAATAGTAGAGCCTTTTACATTATTTGCTATTAAATTTACTCCATCCCAATCTCCTGGAGATGAAGCTGCGAAACCTGCTTCAATAACATCAACCTTTAATTTTTCTAACTGTTGAGCTATTAATAGCTTTTCAGACGGAGTTAGAGCTATACCAGGACTCTGCTCACCATCCCTCAAGGTTGTGTCAAAAATTATTAGTTGATCTGAACTCATATATCTTTTTTAATATCCTTGGCATTCAAAAAAGGCATCATTTCTCTTAAATCTTTTCCAATATTTTCAAGCTGATGTTTAGAAGCCTCTTCTCTTTTTTGATTAAGAAAAGGAGCACCTTCTCTAGCTTGAGACATCCATTCTTTTGCAAATGCACCTGACTGTATTTCTTCAAGAACTTTTTTCATTTCTTTTTTTGTATCATCTGTAATTATTCTTGAACCTCTTGAAAAATCTCCATATTCTGCAGTATCTGATATGGAATGTCTCATCCATTCAAATCCACCTTCATACATAAGATCAACTATTAGTTTTACCTCATGTAAAGTTTCAAAATATGCACTTTCTGGTTGATACCCTGCTTCAACTAAAGTTTCAAAACCATTTCTAATTAACTCTGTTAAACCTCCACATAAAACAACTTGCTCACCAAATAAGTCGGTTTCTGTTTCTTCTTTGAATGTTGTCTTTAAAATCCCTGCTTTACCTCCACCAATAGCTGAAGAGTAGGAGAGTGCTAATTCAAATGTATTACCACTTACATCTTTATCTACAGCTACTAAGCAAGGCATTCCAGAATCTTCTTCATAAGTCCTTCTAAGTAAGTGACCAGGCCCTTTAGGAGCCACCATACCTATAGATATATCTTCACGAGGGACAATTTCACCAAAATGAATATTAAATCCATGTGCAAACAACAACGTAGAACCATCTTTCATATGTGGTGCAATATCACTGTTATATATATCAGCCATAAGCTGATCGGGCAATAGAAGCATAACTACATCTGCCCCAGAGGTGGCATCTTGTACATTCTCAACTTTTAATCCCATATCAGATGCTCTTTTAAATGATTCAGAAGACTCTCTTAACCCTACAGTAACATCTACACCTGATTCATGTAGATTGAGTGCGTGGGCATGACCTTGGCTACCGAATCCAATTACAGTAACTTTTTTTGACTTAATTAAATCTTGGTCTATCGAATCATCATATATAATTTTAGTTACCATTTTTCCTCCTAAAGTTTAGTTTGGATGGCTATTCTTCCACCTCTAATCATTTCTATAATTCCATATGGTTTTAAAAGTTTTTCAAATTTAATTAGTTCTTTTGATGTTCCTGTTAATTCAAAAACTGCGTAGTCTTGACCCACATCAACTGACTTTGCTCCCGATAAAGAAGCTTTTTCAATAACAGAAGTTTGAGTTTCTTTGTTAATTGATACTTTCATAAGTAAAACTTCAGATTCAATAGTGTTATCTGGATCTAATTCAACTATCTTTATCACATTTACTAGCTTGTTTAATTGTTTTTTTACTTGCTCTACTGACTCAAGTTCCGTAACTATCGTCATCTTTGATCTACCTTCAATATTTGTTGGTCCCACAGATAAAGAATTAATATTAAATCCTCTTCTAGAAATAGTTAATGCAACCCTAGCTAATACTCCTGGCTTATCTTCAACTAGTACGCTTAGGATTCTTTCACTCATATGTTCTTCAAATCATCTTCATTTAAAAGTACTACATCGTTACTACCGCCTGCCGGAACCATTGGGAAGACCATATCGTCGGGGTCCACAACACAATCAACTAGTACAGGCCTGTCATTAACTTTAAACATTTCTTCGAACACTCTATTAACATCTGATTTTTCCACCATCCTAAGTCCAACTGCTCCCATAGCTTCAGCAAGAGCTACATAATCTGGCGTATGGTGAGTTAGTTCAGATGCTGAGAATCTATGATCATAAAATATTTTTTGCCACTGCCTTACCATACCGTGATTTCCATTGTTAAAAACTACTATCTTTAAAGGTATATTTTCAGTAGAAGCAGTAATTAATTCTTGGCAAGTCATTTGGAAACAACCATCTCCATCTAGAGCAAGAACTTGTTTATCAGGAAATGCAGCTTTTGCTCCTATTGCTGCTGGAAGTGAATATCCCATTGTTCCTAATCCTCCTGAATTTAACCAAGTGTTAGGGGAGGTAAATTTCCAATGAAGAGAAATCCACATTTGGTGTTGGCCAACTCCAGAAACAACAATGGAATCTTCTTCTGACATTTTTTGTAGCTCTTCTAGAACATATGGAACTTTAAGTGGACCTTTTTCTTCTTGGTTGTAACTTAAAGGATAACTTTTTTTCATTTCTTTTATCTCTTTAAGCCAATCTTTTGTATCTACTTCTGTATCTCCTAATGTTTCAATCAATCCTTTAATTACACTTTTTGCATCTCCAACAATAGGAACTTCTGGCTCCCTTACTTTACCTATTTCAGCAGGATCTATGTCAGCATGGATGACTTTGGCCTTTTGAGCAAAAAATTTAGGATTTGCGGTAACTCGGTCATCAAACCTTACTCCTAAAGCAATAAGTAAGTCAGAATTCTGTATTGAGGTAGTAGCTGTATAATTACCATGCATACCAGGCATTCCTATACATAAGTCGTTGCCATCCGGGAAAGCTCCTCTACCCATAAGAGTTGTAACTACAGGTATATTATATTTTGTAGACAACTCAAACAACTCTTGATTTGCTTTTGAATGTATTATTCCACCACCAACATATAGGATTGGTTTTTTAGAATTTTTTATTAACTCAACTGCTTGTTGGATCATTCTTGGNTTGGCTTCTAAGGTTGGTTTATATCCAGGTAGTTCTTCTAACTTAGGTTCTACCCAGCTAGTNTTGTCATTCAAAATATCTTTTGGAATATCTACTAAAACAGGGCCAGGCCTACCAGATGTAGCAATATGCTTAGCTTCAAGAAGTATCTGGGGAATTTCTTTCACGTCAGTAATTAGATAATTATGTTTTGTTGCTGAGATGGTTAAACCAACCGTGTAAGCTTCCTGGAATGCATCATTACCTATTGCTTCTGTTGCAACTTGTCCAGTTATTGCAAGCAAGGGGGTTGAGTCCATTAAAGCATTGTTCAATGATGTTATTAAGTTTGTTGCACCAGGTCCGGAGGTTGCTATTACTACTCCAAGTTCTCCTGTAGCTTGGGCATAGCCTTCGGCCATATGTCCAGCACCTTGTTCATGTCTTGCTAATATGTGTCTTATAGGGCTGTCATACAAAGGATCATAAGCAGGNAATATTGCACCACCTGGGAGNCCAAAAACCGTAGAAATTTTTAAATGTTCAAGGGTTCTAATTATTAATTCTGCTCCAGTTAACATTTCTTTTGTCATATCTATCCTCAAAAAAAAACCTCCTTAGTTTAAGGAGGCGCTCAATACATACTAATGAGCGCTACATAAGCACTAGCACTAATAAAGTAATTAAGATTTCTAATTTTTTCATTAGACTTAACTATAGTAAAACCTGATAGAAATGAAAGATATAAATCTATTAAATTATTTATCTGAAAACAATATAGACATACCCGATGGGTTTAATATATCTGTCGTTAGACTCCCTTCACAATTGAATAAATCTTTAGAAATAAATAGGGCAAAAGAAGAAAACAGACATGCAAATATGAAATTTACCTTCTCAGATCCAAATTATTCAGGATTAGGAGACAAATTTGAGTGGGCTGAATCTTGCATAATTGTCTCCTACTCATATATAAGTGAAGACAGNTCTAACTTAGGGTTTTTACCAGGGAGAGGCTCGATAGCTAGATTTGCAAAAGAAGATTTTTATATACCTTTAAAAGAATTTATAAATCAAATCAAGGAACATTTTAAAAAAAAGAATTTAAGAACAGCAGAGTTTATTGATAATCCAAAACATTATGACAGATTATTTTTTGAACAATCAGGTTTAGGCTGGCAAGGCAAAAGNACAATGATGCTTTCCCCAGGTAAAGGCCCATGGCAATTAATTGGAAATATATATGTAGAGAAAAAATTTGNTTTAGCGATTGAAAAAGATTATTCATGTGGAAGTTGCAATCTTTGTCAGATTTCATGCCCAACAGGNGCACTAGATGAGGATTTTATTTTAGATTCAAATAAGTGCATTTCATACTGGCTACAATCACCTGACATCATTCCACATGATATGAGAGAAAAAATTGGTAATAGGTTTTATGGGTGCGATGAATGTCTCATATCATGCCCACCGGGACAAGGAGTTGCAACTAATAATAATATTGATTCATCAGTTGATCTGGTACAAGTACTTAATAGTGATAGCTCCGATTTACTTGAATTATATAATTGGTTTTATATTCCAAAAAGAAATGGTGATTTTTTAAAAAGAAATGCAATTATTGCATTAGCTAATAACCCATCTAGCGATACTAAAGAGGTATTTATTAATTTATTAAAATCAAATTCTGATCTTGTAANGTTATATTGCATTTGGGGATTATGGAAGATAGGAGAGTTTGAAGTCGTAAGCCAAAATTTAGATATTGAAAATGAGAAAAATGAAATGATTTTGGAGGAGTATCAAAGNTTAAATGAAATGATTTACTCAAACAAATAATCTATCCTTAATCTATGGTTAAATTTTCAGATGACGTTACGCAAGGAGTAGAAAAGTCAGCTGCTCGTGCAATGNTGAGAGCTGTTGGGCTTAAAGATGAAGATTTTCAAAAGTTTCAAGTTGGTATAGTTTCTGCAGGAAATGAGGTTACACCNTGNAACNTAACTGGTCCNGANCTTTCAGAACANGCAAAAGAAGGNGTTAATGGNGATGTNTCTGCNGGATTGATTTTTTCAACNATAGCTGTCTCAGANGGTATATCAATGGGNCACGAAGGAATGAGAGCATCTTTAGTATCTCGNGAGGTAATTGCTGATTCTGTAGAGTTAGTAATGCATGCAGAAAGATTTGATGGGATGGTAACNATAGCTGGTTGNGATAAATCTTTACCTGGAATGTTGATGGCTTCAGCACGNATAAANAGGCCNNCNATATTTCTTTATGGAGGAAGTAGCTTACCGGGTGANTATAAAGGNAAAGATATATCTATAGTNGATGTATTTGAAGGAATNGGNGCANTGGAAAAAGGCNTAATCNCAGAAGAGGAANTATATGAAATAGAATGTGCNGCTTGNCCNGGNCAAGGNTCTTGTGCAGGNATGTTCACAGCTAATACNATGGCNTCAGTNGGTGAGGCNATTGGNATGAGNCTTCCAGGAACAGCTTCTATACAAGCTGAAGATNANAGATTGAGAAAAGCAGCTAAGGAAACAGGANATCANCTAAATTATTTGTTAAAAAATGATTTAAAACCTAGAGANATAATGACTANAGAAGCTTTNCANAATGCAATAACTACAGTCTTGTCTCTTGGGGGAAGTACAAATGCAGTATTNCACTTGNTNGCTATTGCTTATGAAGCAAAAGTTGATTTNACTATNGATNTATTTGATGAACTTGCAAGANANGTCCCACANCTTGCAGATATGAAACCATTTGGAAAATATCATATGGTNGACCTCGATAAGATNGGNGGAGTNCCTGTTGTNTCNAAAATACTTCTTGAGAATAAATTAATAGATCCAAATTGTATNACGGTGACTGGAAAAACAGTNGGAGAAAATTTAGAGAATATTNAANTACCTAAAGATCAAGATGTTGTTTATTTTCCNGATAATCCAATTTCTAAAGAGGGAGGTNTAGCAATATTAAGAGGATCTNTGTCACCTAATGGATCAGTTGTAAAGGTTGCAGGTATAGAAATTGATACNTTNAAAGGACCAGCAAATGTTTTTNACAGTGANCANGAAGCATTGGATGCTCTTTTTAATAATAAAATTAAGAAAGGAGAGGTTGTTGTAATTAGAAATGAAGGGCCAAAAGGTGGGCCNGGAATGAGNGAGATGTTACAAATAACTGCNGCGATGAAAGGNGCAGGTCTAGGTAAAGATGTATTACTTATNACAGATGGCAGATTCTCTGGTGGNACGACTGGTTTATGNATTGGACATGTTACTCCTGAAAGTTTCGATAATGGACCNATNGCAATTTGTNAAACTGGTGATGAAATAAGCTTGGACTTNAAAAAAAGGGAACTAAATCTAAATGTTGATNAAGANGAAATAGANAAAAGATTAAAAAAATANACCAANCCTGANCCAAGGTACAATTCTGGAGTTCTAAATAAATATTCTAAATTAGTTACAGGTGCTGATAGGGGAGCTGTNACAGGTTAGTTATTNTACATGCTATTTATTTCTGATGTACATCACGGTTTAGATTCGTTAAAACTCCTCCCAAAAACTAAAGAGCCATTAGTAATATTAGGAGATTTAATTAATTGGATTGATTANAGNAANGGGGANGGNATAGCNAANGATGTTTTTGGAGANGNTAATTTAAATAGNCTTATNGAACTTAGAAAAGACCATAATTTTGANGANAGAAAAAATTTATGGCANGANCTTTTTTCAGATGATCCANAAGGAAAACAGCAAAAAATAGAAGATGCAATAGAAAGACAATACNTAGAAGTATTTGATNTTTTAAAAGATTATGAAGTATGGATGATTCCAGGAAATGTTGATTCTCTNAAAATATTTGAATCAGTAAAAACGAGTAATGTAACTAATGTTGATGGTCAAATTCATAAATATAAAGATAACAAGATAGGTTTTGCTGGAGGTGGTGTTCCAACACCAATAAAAGCCAGAGGTGAAATATCAGAAGAAGATTTTGAAGTTAAATTAAATAAATTAATTGATGTTGATATTATATGTACACATGCTCCTCCACTAGTAGATGAATTAATTATTGATGTAATTACAAATAAAAAAGAACAAGGTTGGGAAAGTTTAAATAAATTTATTCAAATTCATCAACCTAAACTTTCTCTATTCGGAGATGTACATCAACCAAAAGCTACTAAATGGATTTTAGGCAAAACTATTTGTATGAATGTGGGATATTTTAGAGCAAATAATCATTATTTAGAATTATCATCAATAGATATATGAATGTATTAGCATTTGATGTCGGCGGTACTTCCATTAAATATGGTTTAGTCGCTGATACTTTAGAAATAATCAGCAAAGACAAGTTTCCCACTCCAGAAAACGAAGAAAAATTAATTGATTTATTTTCTAAAATTATTGAAGATAACTTATCAGATATTTCAAAAGTTTCAGTAGGAATGCCAGGATACGTAAATGTAGCAAACAACAAATATTTGTATGGCGCACATTTAAGATATGATATTGATTTTTCAAAGTTATCAAAATTTTCAGAGTACGAATTTTATCTAGACAATGATGCGAATGTGGCAGCTTATTGTGAATATTTTCTAAATTATAAAAACAAATATTCAAATTTAATTATGTTAACTTTTGGTACTGGAGTAGGTGGGGGAATAATATCTGAAGATAAATTATTAAGAGGAAAAGGAAATGCGGGAGAGATTGGACACATGCTCACCTCAAATGATAGAGAAGTCGAAGGGGTTAACGGAAAAAAAGGTAGTTTTGAATCATCAGTTGCTGCATCAGTATGGACAAAGAAATGTTTGGAACTAACTAAGGAAAATCAAGATTCAGAACTAGCCAAAATATTTGCTATCAAAAATGTTGGTTCAGTTCTGTTTGATAACACACTGAGCTTAACAAAATCAGAAACTGCTGCAAGAGATGAAATAATTCAAAATATCTCAAATGGACTTTTAAGTTTATTTGAGATATTCGATAATGAAGCTTTTGTTCTTGGGGGAAGTATGTCGTCTGAACCTTATGATTTAATTGAACTTATACAGAGCGATATAAAGAATAGATATAAGTTTCCATCTAGAAATTTTCCTGAGATATTTATTGCTTCGGAAGGAGAAGATTCCGGAATAATTGGTGCAGCGATTCTTGCTTTGAATGAGTAATCAGAAATCTATCCTACTGCCTGGTTCATTTTTTGAAAAAGATAGTCAATACAAATTAAATTATTTAAATTTAAAGAATCTCCATACTGTTTATGTTTTTGATCACACTGTTAATCCAGTTGATTTTAAATTAGCTATGTATGAAATTAAAAATGCAGTAAGCTCTTTACAAAATTATGAAGATAGAAATTTCAATATTGGCACTGCAATATTAAATATAAATAAAAGAAAATTTGATAGTTTAATTTCAAAATATTTAAATCCTTTTTTAGAGATTGATAACTTTAAATTAGGGCTTGGGATAGGTGATAATAAATATCAAGAAAACTTACCAAATTATTCAAATAGCTTAGAAGAAGTCATTGGTTACTTATTTGAGAATTTTGAATTATCGAAAGAAAGTAGAAGTTTATTTTTAGGTGGCAACTCAAATGAAAATATTAAATTAATGAAAAAGTATTCTATTGGTATTAATCAATGGCTAGGTTCAATTAAAGATATTTACAAGACTAGAGACATATATAAAGAAATAAAAAATCCAAAAGGATCTATTAGTTTATGTTTGAATAAAGATTTAGCATTAGAAAACAAAATAATTTTTAACGACATTGAATTAATTTATATCATCAGAGAATCATCAACTGAAGATTATATGTCACAGGTTGATCATTTTTTTAAATGAGCATTTAAGAATGATAGAATAGCATATGATAGATTTACGTTCAGATACAGTTACCAAGCCTTCAAAAGAAATGTTAAATGTAATACTTGAATCGGATGTAGGGGATGATGAATATAAAGAAGACCCAACTGTTAATGACTTAGAAGATTTTTGTGCAGAACTTTTAGGATTTGAAGCTGGCTTATTTGTTAGTTCAGGCACAATGGGGAATCAGATATCTTTACTCAATCATACAAACCCTGGTGAAGAAGTAATTACAACTTCCGATTCTCACATAAAGAATTATGAACACGGAGCCGCATCATTTTTGTCCCGTATACAATTCAGGGATGTTGATAATGTAGATGGTCTAATTAGTGAGGAAGGTTTAAAACAAACACTTGAAAATTCAAAAGTACACAAACCGAAAATATCATTAATTAGTATAGAAAACACGCATCTTGCCTCAGGGGGGAGTATTGTTCCCTTTGATAAAATCAAATCAATTTCTTCTATAGCAAAAGAAAGTAATTTAAAACTACATATTGACGGTGCAAGAGTTTGGCATGCTATTTTAGAAGAAAACAAAGGTTATGACTATGGAAAGTATTGCGATAGTCTTACTTTTTGTTTCTCTAAAGCGTTAGGTGCACCTATAGGCTCAATGTTGCTTGGCAGCAAAGATTTTATAGAGAATTCAAGAGAATATAGAAAAAAACTCGGGGGAGGAATGAGGCAGATTGGTATAATTGCTTCTGCAGCAAAATTTGCTTTAATTCATAGAGAAGAGCTACTTAAAGATCATGAAAAAGCTCAATATATATATAAAAAGCTTATTGAAAATAGAAAAAAAACGAATGCAATCCATGAGATTGAATACAAAGGTACAAATATGATATTTTTAAGTTTTCAAGACAATTCTTCAGCTAATAAATTCATAGAAAAACTTGAAAAAAACAACATTAGAACAGG